>CAMLLI010000261.1 GCA_946480685.1 uncultured Flammeovirgaceae bacterium
AGCTCGTCCAAATACTCTTCACTATATGCGCGCGTCATTCATCATTTCAATTGTAAATCTATACTGGAGCTCGGCACATCGCTTGGTATCAATACACTATACCTGGCCGCTAAACCGGGCAGTTCGGTAACAACACTGGAAGGTGCCTCTCCTATAGCAGCGATAGCACTTGATACTTTCAGAAGTCTCAACGCAACGAACATCCGGCTTACTGAAGGCAACATCAACACAACGCTATATACATATCTTGATAAATGTACTTCGCTTGACTTTGCTTTCCTGGACGCCAACCATCGATACGAACCTACCCTGAAATACTTCGATGCCATCGCTCAGAAGATCCATGAAAAAAGTATTGTTGTGCTGGATGACATTCACTACTCACCCGAGATGGAGAAGGCCTGGAACCATGTGCGTAAACATGCCCTGGTATATGCCAGTATTGATCTATACCGGTGCGGTTTGTTATTCTTTGATCCTTCACTGAACAAACAACACGTTGTATTACAATTTTAAGCGTTGAATAACCCGATGGGATAACCTATTTTTGCGGTTACCCATTTTAATCACCTATGAGCGAAACGACTAGCACACAACCGGTTCAGCCGGCTCCTAAGAAATCACACAAGAGCACCATCATTATAGCGCTGATGGCAGTGATCATTGTTGTTCAGGGTATCAAGATTTTCGTTCTTGATCCGCGTGAAGAACAACGGCTTATTGCTGAAAAGACATCAACACAACAAGAGCTTGATGCTACTGTACAGCGCTTGACTGAAATAAAATCTGAGCTCGATGCCAAGATAGCCGAGGTTCAAAAACTGGGAGGCGATGTTTCCGATCTTGAAAAAGCCAAGCAGGAGTTAGAGACTGAACTGAAACGTCAGAAACGCGCTACGGGTAAAGAAATAAAAGCATTGAAAGATCGCGTTGAAGGTTATGAACTTCTGCTCAAGAATAAAGATGAAGAGATCGAAAAACTGAAGAACGTTAACAAAGAGCTCATGACCGAGAACCGCAGTTTGAAGACGGAAAAAAATCAACTGGGCGACTCGATCAATCAACTTAGTCAAAGCAAACAAGAGCTTGCTACCAAAGTGGCTATCGCTTCTGAATTAAAAGCAGAGAACCTGCGCATACTGGCGGTGAACGATCGTGGTAAAGAGCGTGAGTCGCCTTTCAAAAATCGTCAGTTGGGCAAACTGAAAGTTGAGTTTAACATTGCAGAAAACAACGTAGCACCCATCGAAGGAAAGAAGATCATGATCCGTATAATCGATGAGAATGGTCAGGTGATCTTTGACGTGGCACGCGGATCAGGCACGTTCATCTACAACGGCAAAGAAGAGTTCTATACTGCTTCGCAGGAAATTCTGTTCGATAATACCAAACAGAAACTGACATACCTCTACGAAAAAGGTTCAGACTATACCTCTGGTAACTATACGCTGGAGATCTACTGCGACAGCTATAAAATGGGTACCGGGCAGTTTGTAGTTAAGTAAGACCTTGTTTAGAGACCAAAAAGCAGAAAGCTCGCGGTTTAATCAGCGGGCTTTCTGCTTTTTCATTTAACGGCATTGGGTTAAAAATGGACTTAGGCTTTGAAATCGCAGAGAAATGCCTACCTTTGCAGGCTCAAATTAAAAACATCATGAAAAACTACGAGACGGTATTCATTTTAAATCCCGTTTTGTCTGAAGATCAGGCAAAGGATGCTGTCGATAAGTTCGTGAAGGTTTTGAAAAAAGCTAATGCCGATGTTATCAACATCGAACAGTGGGGCTTAAAGAAGATGGCTTATCCCATCAACAAGAAGTCTACAGGCTTTTACAACCTCATCGAATTCACGGCCGAAGGGCCTGTTGTCGACACACTCGAGACTGAGTACAGACGAGACGAATCTATCATGCGCTTTTTAACAACAGCTCTTGATAAGCATGCGATCGTTTATAACGAACGCAGACGTAAAGGCGAATTTAAAAACAAAGAGAACAGAAAACCTGTTGCTAAAAAAGCTGAGGAGGAGCGCGGAAGATGACATTAATGAACGAACCTATCAAGCGCGCAGAGATCAAACCGAAGTACTGCCGCTTCAAGAAGAACGGTATCAAGTATATCGACTATAAAGATCCTGACTTCCTTTTGAAGTTTATCAACGAGCAAGGTAAAATCCTTCCTCGCCGATTAACAGGTACAAGCCTGAAATTCCAGAAGAAAGTAGCACAAGCTGTGAAGCGTGCTCGTCACCTGGCGATTCTTCCGTACACTGGTGATTCATTGAAGTAATCTTTAACCTTTAAAGAACACGAACATGGAAGTAATTTTGAAACAGGACGTACAGGGCCTTGGCTATAAGAACGATATCGTAAAAGTGAAAGCCGGATATGGTAACAACTACCTGATCCCGAATGGCTTTGCACTGATTGCCAACGACTCTAACAAAAGACTTGTAAACGAAAACATTCGCCAGGCTGCTCACAAAGCGGCTAAGATCAAGCAAGATGCAGAAGCACTTGCTGCCAAGATTGGTGATGTTACGCTTGAAATTAAAACGAAAGCTGGTGAGTCTGGCAAAATCTTCGGTGCTGTTACTGCACTGCAGATCGCTGACGCGCTGAAAGCTAAAGGTTTTGATGTAGACCGTAAGAAAGTAATTCTGAAAGACGCTCCTAAGCAATTAGGTTCATACGCTGTAACACTTGATCTTCACAAAGAAGTGAAGCATGAAGTTAAGTTCAACGTAGTAGGCGAATAATTTCAGCGTATATCAATATCAAAAAAGGCTGTCTCGAAAGGACAGCCTTTTTTCGTTTTATACTTTTCTGATTTCATGTCGCTCAACAACAGCGAAAAATTCAGTTGGCAACCCCTCCTACTTCTTATGGTAAACTATATATCAATTCGTTAACCATCTTTTCTCGCTACATTCGTTTGCATAAATATTTCCGTAAGTCACGTTAATATATTCTTCATGCCGTGGTAACTTAGGTTCCCTTGAATCTGAAAATCTATGGCTGCATCATCCCTATTTCAACATTACAACGGTCATTCTTCTGTGTGGGATGAAATGTTTGCCAGTGCCACCGATATCCGGCAGCACTATCAAAGTGTAGCGAACTTTCTTTTAACTATACCGGGCGATGAACTCAACAAGAAAGAAGAACTGGCCAAGCGCCTGTTCATGAGTCAGGGTATAACGTTTACAGTATACTCAAGCGGTGAAGGCATCGAAAAGATATTTCCGTTTGATATTATACCACGCATCATCACGGCATCGGAATGGGATTTCGTTGAGCGAGGCATCAAGCAGCGACTTCGCGCCCTGAATCTTTTTCTGCGCGATGTATACCACGAGCAGTTCATTCTGAAAGATGGCGTTGTTCCTTTCAACCTGGTTTATTCCTGCCCGCATTACCTGCGCGAAATGCAGGGCGTAAATGTACCCTATGATATATATGTACACATTGCCGGCATCGATCTGATCCGTGATCATGACGGGACCTTTTATGTACTGGAAGACAACCTCCGTACGCCTTCCGGTGTATCGTATATGATTGAAAACCGGGAGATCACCAAACGTATCTTTCCGGATCTCATTCCTCAAAATCATGTTCGGTCGGTAACACACTACCCGAATATACTCTATAAAAACCTGATGGCGCTTTCGCCACGGAAGATCGCTTCACCCAATATAGTATTACTTACACCGGGCATCTATAACTCCGCATACTTTGAACACACAACACTCGCCAGACTCATGGGTGTTGAACTGGTGGAAGGCCGCGACCTGGTGGTTGAAAATCACCACGTATATATGAAGACAACAGCCGGGCTACAGCAGGTAGATGTTATATACAGAAGAGTTGATGATACCTTTCTCGATCCCTTGGTATTTGATCCCAACAGCGTACTCGGTGTATCCGGCATTCTCTCGGCTTACCGAAAAGGAAATGTAGCGATTGTAAACTCCATCGGGAATGGTGTAGCAGACGATAAAGCTATATATGTATATGTACCGGACATGATACGCTACTATTTGAACGAAGAGCCGATTCTGAAAAATGTACCAACGTACCAGCTTGGTAAACCTGATGAGCAGGAGTATGTTCTAAAAAATATAGACAAGATGGTAGTAAAGAAAACCAACGAGTCTGGTGGCTATGGTATGTTAATGGGACATGCCGCATCTGAACAGGAGATTGAAGCCTATAAAAAAGAAATCATGAAAGAGCCTCGTCACTTTATTGCCCAGCCAACCATAAGTTTATCCTCGGCACCATGCTATATCGATGGCAAAGTACAACCCCGCAGAGTAGACCTTCGTCCGTTTGCTTTATGTAGCCCTAACGGCATCGAGATCGTACCTGGAGGCCTCACCCGCGTAGCCCTTCGCGAAGGCTCCCTCGTAGTAAACTCCTCCCAGGGCGGAGGCAGTAAGGACACCTGGGTTCTCTCCCACTAATGTGTTGATGTGTTTGCGTGTTAATGTGTTGATGTTAACATGTAAACATACCAACATTCAACGTATACACTATACCCTTACATCAACACATAAATACATTAACACCTCAACACAATTAAAATGCTGAGCCGCGTTGCTGATTCACTTTACTGGATGTCGCGATATATCGAACGAACCGATAGCACGTTGCGTACTCTGATGATTAACCATCTTTCTGCTCAGGATAATCCGGAAGAATTTACCTGGCGGCCGTTGTTACGCATTTTCAGTACCATGGAAGAGAATGATATAACGGCTATTGAGCGGAACGGCAGGCAGGTGCTGCAGTATATGGTGTTGAGTCGTGACAATCCTAACTCGGTCTCAAACCTGGTTATACAGGCACGTGAAAATGCGCGTGCTGTACAAGACAATATCACGAAAGAACTTTGGCAATGTCTCAATGAGTTTTATCATGTTGTGCGTGATCAGCGTTTGAAACAGGCCTTGCAATATGATGATCCGGCTACGGTACTCGATACATTAATCCGGCAGTGTATGCTTTACTATGGCACAACGGATATCACGATGTTCAGAGGAGAAGGGTTGTGTTTTATGAACCTCGGCAAATACCTGGAGCGTGCTATACAATCGGCAGATATACTCGATATAAAATTCAGTGACTTGTCGTACGACCTCGATAAGACCACCGATACAACGTACTGGAAACACTTACTGAAATCTGTATCGGGTTATGCGCTATACCTGAAGCGATATCGTTCCGGCTTTGAAGCGCGCAATGTTGTTGACCAGGTGTTGTTCAACAACGATTTTCCACGATCAATTTTATACTCCATCAACCAGTTACACCGATCGTTCAGCCGGTTGAAGAATGATCAAAATACGGAAGGCTATAACAAAGTAGATTTCCTCATCGGGAAACTTCGCAGTAAACTTCAGTACTCGAACGTAGACAGCGTTTCGAAGATTGGACTTCACCATTACTTAACCGAAATTACCAGCGATATTTACGCGATTGGAAATACCTTGAATCAGCATTATTTCGCTTACAGTTAATCAGCTCGCATGTCAAAATTTAAGATCAGACACATCACCCGGTACCGATATGAAGACACCGTTCGCGATAGCGCCAACCAGTTGATGCTCTACCCGATTCGCGATTCGTTTCAGGATATACTGGAGCATACCATTGTGATCACAGGTCACCCAATGGTACATATACATACAGACTACTTTGGCAACCAGATAGGTACATTTACCAATGCGCACCCGCACCGCGAACTGGTTATCGACTCGCAGCTAACCGTGGCAACCAAACTTCGCCAGATGCCGGAAGATAACCTCCCTCCCGGCGATCAATGGGCAGCGCTTCAACCTTTACAACAGCAAATGGAGTTTATAGATTTTCTGCGGCAGGAAGATTTCAAGGCATTGCCCGAGATACGATTCATTGCCGAAGAAGAACTGGCCCGAAAGCAGTCACCCTTTCAATCAACACAAAACGTAAGCGAGTATATATATAAGACTTTCGAATATCGCACCGGTATTACTACAATAGAAACAACGCTCGATGAAATCTGGAAACTGAAATCAGGTGTATGCCAGGATTTCGCTCACATGCTACTGGCTATACTCAGACTCATGAATATACCGGCACGCTATGTAAGCGGGTATATATGTCCGAATAAAAGCGGCATGCGCGGAGAAGGTGCTACGCATGCATGGGTGGAAGCCTATATACCTTTCTATGGATGGCTGGGCTTAGACCCTACCAATAACTGCCTGGTGAATGATACGCATGTGCGCCTTGCTGTAGGAAAAAATTTCTCCGATTGTTCACCGGTAAAAGGAACGTATCGCGGCACATCCAACCACTCGCTGGATGTTACTGTAACCGTAGTCAACGAAGACGGCAGCACCACTACAGCAGACACTTCGGTTACTCCAGGCCCCATGGCTACCACAACCAACGCGCAACAAAACTCTTTCAGAAAATACCAGGAAATGCAGATGCAGCAATAGGGAGCTGTGAGCTTTTAGTTGCGAGCTGCGAGCGTGGTGGGGAATGGTTGCTGGCTACTGGCTGCAGGTTGCTG
>CAMLLI010000262.1 GCA_946480685.1 uncultured Flammeovirgaceae bacterium
GGTATGAGTGCAGCGATTGCTGAAGTGTTAGGAAATGAAAGAAGAGTTCATCTCTTTGACAGCTTTGAAGGACTACCTCCAGCAAAGGAGATTGACGGTAAGGCAGCAATCGCATGGCAACAGAATACAAATTCCCCTGGGTATTACGACAATTGTACAGCGGAAGAGTCGTATGCACATGCAGCCATGAATCTTGCCGGACATAAACATTATAAAACATATCGCGGGTGGTTCGAAAATACATTACCAACATACGATAAGCGTCCTATCGGTATACTTCGTCTTGACGGAGACTGGTATGACTCCATTAAGACTTGTCTCGATAATTTATTCCCGCATGTTGTGCCAGGCGGAATAATTATTCTGGATGATTACTATACATGGGATGGCTGCGCACGTGCTGTACACGACTATCTCTCAGTTACGCATACGCCCAGCAGAGTATATCAATGGCGAAATACAATTGGCTATATAATTAAGAAGAATTGAGCGCACTGTATATACATACTGAAAATGTTCATAACCTAACCGCCCCGCGGGAGGTAGCACCATTGATAATGGAATTGATAGGCCCAACAAGTATACTCGATGTTGGCTGCGGTATAGGTACATGGCTCAAGGCATTTGAACAGCTTGGAATAACTGACTATTGCGGAGTAGACGGAAGTTATGTTAATAGAAACCTGCTACAGATTCCCCAGAATAAATTTCATCCCCAGGATCTTCGGCAGGAATGGAGTCTGAACCGAAAATTCGAGCTTGTTATTTCGCTTGAAGTAGCAGAGCACCTGGACGAACAATTTGCGGAGCACTTTGTTAATACGTTGGTCAGACATGGTGACGTTATAATTTTTTCGGCCGCCATCCCGAAGCAGGGCGGGCAAAATCATGTAAACGAACAATGGCTGTCGTTCTGGAAGAATAAATTTGATACTGTAAAGTATACATTGTACGATGTACTTCGTCCGATGATATGGACAAATTCGAAAGTTGATGTATGGTATAAACAGAATATGGTTGTTTTCTGTAAAGAAGGTCATCCGTTAAATGAAAAACTTAAGCCGCTCTCTTCCGGGTATGTAGATGTTGTGCATCCGGACCTGTTTAGCTTCTATCGATATCAGGCAGAACGTGCTGAACTTTATGAACAGGGTCAACTTGGGTTGAAGTCAGCGTTTAATGCCCTGGCCAAAGCGCTTGTAAATAAACTACGATAGCTGCATGCCTGCCATCTCCGTAATCATGCCCGTGTATAATACGCAGCAATATGTATACGAAAGTATAGCGAGCGTATTAGCACAGAGCTTTGGGGATTTTGAGTTTCTGATATTCAATGATGGATCAACCGATAAATCTTCGGAGATAATTCGCTCGTTTAAAGACCCACGCATTCTTTTTACCGACTTTGATTATAATCAGGGATACGTGGCGTTGCTCAATGCAGGAATAAAAAAAGCAACAGGTAAATATATAGCCCGGATGGATGCAGATGACATTTCGCACCCGAACCGGTTCCAGAGCCAGTATAATTTCCTGGAGCAACATCCTCAATATATAGTATGCGGAACTTTGTTCAGTATAATTGGTGGGCGCGACCGGGTGGAACTTCCGCTGGATGATGAAGAGATAAAGTTGAAAATGCTATATATCACACCCTTCTGTCATCCTTCTGTAATGATGCGGACAGCGACACTGCGTGATAAAGAGATATACTACGATGCCGACTACATGCCCGCTGAGGATCATGAACTATGGGGCCGACTTGCTTCGTATGGTAAACTTGCAAATCTTCCGGATACGCTTTTAAATTATCGCGTGCATGATAATAACATCAGCCTGAAAAAAAGAAGCCCGAAGCAAAATCAAACCTTATATCAGTCCAGGCTAAACTATATTACCTGGTTCTTTAAAAATACCGCACTTGCAACAGCAGACTTCACGTTACTTCATACATTATTTTTTAAAGAAACTGATTTTAGTTACCATGAATTACTCATGTGCGGTGAGCTGATTGAACGTATCATTGATAAACGTGCTACATATCCGGCACCGGCCGGAAAAGTTTATAGTGTGCTGGCGGAGAAATTTTTCTACAGATGTACTACTTCTACTAGTATAGGACTGAAATCTTTTTTGCTGGCAAATAAATTTGATTTTGTAAATTCATCAAGAGTGGCCCAACTCAAACTATTGTTAAAAGCGTTGATAAAGTATAAGAAATGAATTAGAAGAAACTTAAAACATTTTTGTCAGTTATGTGCGGAATTCTGGGAGGAATTGGGAAATTTGATAAGCACGTTTTTGAAATAAGTTTGCACCGGCTTGCACATCGGGGCCCAGATGGCTATGGATTGTGGGAAGATTCCGATAGCAACGTCTTGTTTGGACATCGAAGGTTATCCATCCTGGAGTTAAGTGACCTGGGTAAACAGCCCATGACTGATGGCGAACTCACCATAATCTTTAATGGCGAGATATATAATTATAAGGAGATAAAAAAAATCCTGGAAGCCAACGGACATCACTTTCTCTCCAACTGCGATACTGAAGTTATACTGAAAGCCTACAGACAGTGGGGACATCGCTGCCTGGAGCGGTTTAATGGTATGTGGGCGTTTGCTATATGGGACAGCAAGCAAAAGAACTTGTTCCTCGCCAGAGACCGCTTCGGAGTTAAGCCTCTTTTTTATGCGTACACACGGGGAGGTTTTATTTTCGGATCTGAGATGAAGGCACTCGCACCTCTGCTGGACGAGATAGCCATGAGTAACGATTTCAACTGGTGTCAGCAGAATATATATGAATATGAAAATACATCTAAATCCCTTCTGAAAGATATTTGCAGATTTCCTGCAGGCCATTATGCCTACCTGAATCCTGACAATGCAACTATAAAATTGCAGCGTTATTGGAACACACTCGAAAATATAGGTACGGTAAAAGAAAATTATAAAGAACAGGTTGAATGCTTCAGAGAACTGTTTTTTGATTCTTGTAAAATCAGAATGCGATCAGATGTAAAGATTGGTACTGCGTTAAGTGGAGGTCTTGATTCAAGTTCAGTGGCAGCAGCGATGCACTACCTTGGTACAAATGGCTTTGTAGATCACGATCAGAGTGACTGGCAAAATGCATTTGTAGCCACCTTTACCGGTACTGAATTGGACGAAAAGGAGTATGCCAATACAGTCGTGCAATCTCTGAATTTGAAAGGTCACTTCTATGAAATTGACGCAACAAAAGGTATTGAGACGTTAAGTGATTATCTCTGGTATTTTGAAGAATTATTCCTTACCAGTCCAATACCCATGGTAGAGATATACAAGGCTATAAAAGCAAACGGTGTTTCCGTTAGTCTCGATGGACATGGAGCAGATGAACTGCTGGCTGGTTATGGCACTACTATATTTAACGCAGTAAAGGACTCTCCATTTGATATACCCGGCATAAACGAGATAGCAACCACCTATAAGCAATTACGAGGCACAGACAGAAGCAATTTTACCGTTGTTATAGATGGGTTTGCCGGAAGAAAAAATATGTTGAAATTTTACCTCTCTAAATTTCTGAAGTTCAATGAAGAGCATGATCACCTGGTGAAGGAACTTGGATACTTCAATGCAGCGCTTTATAAAGAATTCCATTTTTATATTTTGCCGACCTTACTTCGTAACTATGACCGATACTCCATGACTGCAGGAGTAGAGGTACGCATGCCATTTATGGACTACAGATTAGTGACATACTGCTTTTCATTACCGTGGCAAAGTAAACTGAGAAACGGATTTACAAAGGCGATTCTGCGTGATGCAATACAGCCGTTTTTGTCAGAGAAAGTTGTGCGTAGAAAATTGAAAACCGGTTTTGGAACTCCTTTCACAAATTGGTTCCTTGGACCTTGGAAGGAGTTTGTTAAGGATACGATCAACTCGGATTCGTTTCGCAATTCGAGCGTAGTAAATGCTGCAAGTGTTAAGCGAAAAGTTGATCAATTTTATGCAACACCGAATCCCACATTCGAAGCGGGACATGTAGTATGGAGTGAACTAATGCCTTTCTTTTGGGAAACCGCATTTTATAAAAATTTAGGATGACAAAACGAAGAAGATAATATTTTACACGCCCAAACCAATGATTCGAAAATTTGAAAAAAAGTATAGGCCTTACACTATAACATCAACAGACGGATTTCTTAACGGAACCTTGAAGCTTGCATAGCATGCCTGTTATTTCAGTCATAATGCCAGTTTACAATGCCGCGCTTTACCTTCGTCAAGCAATTGATAGTATTTTATCGCAGCATTTTCAGGACTTTGAGCTACTCATATTTAATGATGGTTCGACAGACGGCTCAAAGGAAATCATTCAATCCTTTAATGATCCCAGAATTCATTTAATTGATTTCGAAAGTAATCAAGGATATGTAGTGTTGCTTAACTTGGGATTGCAAAAAGCCCGGGGAAAGTATATAGCACGAATGGACGCTGATGACATTGCTCATCCGGAAAGATTTCAAAAGCAGTATGAGTTTCTTGAGCAGAATCCGGAGTATATTCTGTGCGGAACCAATTTTAGAATTGTAGATGGATCGCAGATCGTAAAGCTTCCTTCCGAAGATGAAGAAATTAAACTAAAACTTCTTTACATCAATGCATTTTGTCATCCGTCCGTCATGTTTCGTGCAAGCACAATTCGAGAGGAAAGGATTCTTTACAGCCACGAGCATATGCCTTTTGAAGACTATGAACTGTGGACCAGAATTTCTGAACTTGGTAAACTCAAAAATGTACAAGAGGTCTTGTTATACTATCGTATACATGACAACAATGTCAGTTTAAAAAAACGCACAGAAGTTCAGCAAGAACTTAAGCGTAAAACTCAGATTGACTATATAAAAAAGTTTTTCAGGAACCTGGAATTTAAACACTCTGAAGAACTGATACTCCATAAGCTGTTCTATAAAAATTCGGGTTTTACCCATGAAGAGCTGAAGTCGGTAGGAGAGCTGGTTCGTACGATTATAGATAAGCATGTAGTATATCCGGTATCTGCAAAAGCTGTGCACAATCTTTTGGTAAATATGTATTTTTATAGATGTACAACGTCTACCCACATTGGTTTACACTCCTTTGTTTTTGCAAATCAGTTTAAACTTAAAGGGATATCAGTATTTCAGAATTTTAAACTTTTAATCAAGGCTATATTTAAGTACAAGCCTGTTATTGAATAAGAGAAACTGCATGGTGACGAATCAAATTATAAAAGTAGGTTTTTGTGTTTCATATGATTGGGAACTTCTTAAAAAGTCGATTCCAAAAATATATGAACATGCTGATGTAATTTGTCTGGCAATTGATAAAGACCGGAAGTCGTGGGCTGGCAACGTTTATGATTTTGACAATGATGCTTTCTATAGCTTTGTTTCTTCCATCGATCCTCAACGGAAAATCATACTCTATGAGGATTGTTTTTCACTGCCCGAATTGAATGCACGCCAAAATTGTAATCGTCATCGAATGTTGATCGCGGAAAAACTGGGAAAGGGCGGATGGCACATCCAGATTGATAGTGATGAGTATTTTGTAGACTTCGGTTCTTTTGTAAAAGAGTTGAAGACAATCAACCCGAATCCAACCGGCAAAGAAAAACCTTTAAATGTTTGCGCTTATTGGGTTCCGCTTATAAAGAAGACAACGCAAGGATATATATATGTATCATTCCCTGATGCTATTCCTGAAACAGTTCCGGTTGCCACAACTTTTCCGGACTATAAACGAGCAAGACACAACGACCATTTTAATCGCATAAGTCAGCATTATATTATTCATGAAACATGGGCACGATCAGAAAATGAGCTTTGGTTTAAAATAAATAATTGGGGACATGCGGCCGAAGAATTGCAAGAAAAACAAAAGAGGTTGGCATATTATAATTTGTGGAAAGCTTTAGATGAATATAACTTTCAATATATAGCGAACTTTCACCCCGCATTGGCAACCACCTGGCCAACGTTAAGTTATTCTCCGGGAGAATCGGTTGAAGAGTTTATGAATAACTTTGTGGTTTCTAAACTTCCCTTGACAGGTTTTCAATTGTTTTTAAAGAATAACCGGAATGTTGCGCGGGTAAAATTCTATTGGGATATTCTCGTATCAAAAATTGCTTCGAAGCAAAAGAATTAAACAGATGGGATTGATACGATTTTTACTCGCTCTTTCTGTCCTCATTGTTCATTCAAGTCCGGTGTTAGGTATTGAAATCATACCAGGTTCTCAGGCTGTACATTCCTTCTATATTATTTCCGGCTTTTATATGGCCATGATCTTTGTCGAGAAGTATGAAGGAACCGAACGCCCTCTCTATTATTTTTTTTCAAATCGTATATTACGTCTATATCCGCTATATCTGCTGGTAGTAATACTCATAGTGGCATTAAGTATTGTCCTTGGAATCTTACTGGGCTCTTATGGCGAATTACAGTATTACATTGATAAATACTACGAGCAACCCAATAGTCTTGGCGCATTGATCACGGTTCTTTTTCTAAATATATCATTG
>CAMLLI010000263.1 GCA_946480685.1 uncultured Flammeovirgaceae bacterium
ATGTGTAAATGATTTACTGATGCTGTTGAAATAGAAAACTCCCTGGTTATCGTCTGCGATAAAGATCCAGAGGTCGCCATCTTTATCGGTTAATAAACGATACTTGCGTATAGCACCTTTGTTCTCTTTAAAGAGATAGTCATTCCTATAGGTAACATAATGCTTGTTACCTTTTACACCGATCTGTTCAATAATACCGTTGGCGTGAATGATCCAATGACTTCCTTTTACATCCTGCACCAATGAGACTACCGAATCGGATGCTATACTCTGTGTATCTTTTTCGTGATGCCGTATCGATACAACATCACCATTTGATACGGTATAGCGTACAAGTCCCGCAGAGGCATGAATAAACCAGTAGTTACCTTCATAATCTTTTACAATATTGCTTAAAGCTCCTTCGGGGATTTTGTAGGTATCATAAAAAGCAGAAAGGTCTTTT
Organism: uncultured Flammeovirgaceae bacterium; assembly: GCA_946480685.1. Next base: position 446 of record CAMLLI010000263.1, read on the forward strand.
TGAAATTTTTCAGTCTGCGGATCATATAGCGTAAGTCCGGCCGTAGTGAGCACACCTATACGCCCATCCGGAAGTTCAAATAAATCCTGTACAGAATTATGAATGAGAGATGTTGTATCGCGCGAGTCGTGCTGAAAAACTTTAACGGTATAGCCATCATACCGGTTGAGACCGGCAGCTGTTCCGATCCAGAGAAAACCACGTTTGTCTTTCAGAAAAGACAGAACTTCGTTATGTGAAAGTCCATCGTTAACATTCACATGCATAAACTTGTAAGGCTCGGGCTGCGCTATTACCCGGGCTGCACAAGCAAGCAAAACTATAATCGTGCAAAAAATCCTCTTATCCATCAGCCAGTCACTAACCTGCATGCAATTTACAGAATGCTTGCTATTAAAATTATATGTGTTATGCCTCTAAACTATACATGAAATCTTGAACAGATAGTTATCAGGCCGTGAGTTTGAGGATCTTTGAGATCAACAGATCAAATACTTCTACCAGAATCAATACTATTATGATGTATTCCAGCAGGCTGCTTTCGCGCTGGTGAATAATTTCACGGAACACAGAAAGATTGTCTTCGATAATACGTAATGTATACTCTACCTCACTAAACCGTATCCGCAGATCGAAATACTTCATCAATCCCTGGTGAAGCTTATCGAGATACTCGTCTTCCCATACCAGGTCGGGGGCATCAAAGATGTAGATATTCTCAGCTATATCGTTTTGCGTATTGAGTGCTTTGCCTATGAACCGCATCATGTTATTGCGGCTGATCTTCAATTTACCGGTAAGCTCCAGTTGACGGGCAAAACTCTTCACTTCCGTAAGAAGCGTCTCACTTACCCCGTGATAGTAATCGAGTGCCACAGATTGCGCGAGGTTGAGCATGGCAATGCGAATCACTTTATCATCCAGTCGATCGAGTACAATGCGATCGAAATCGAAAGCAATACCCGTTCGATCTTCCACAATCACCTCGTGGTCATCGCGCATCCAGTTCAGGGATGGATTCTTCTGAAATGCTGACACGGTTTTTATAGCCCACTTCATCTCATCTTCATTGTAACCGGCAAATACCACTACACCATAATTAAAATAGTATTGATACTTGCCGCCACTGAAATTATAGTATAGCTCGGAAGATGAATCAGCCAGCGGTTTAATATCGAGGAATGATTTTATTCCCTTTATATCCAACTGACTGGCTATAAGAAATGCTGATAGTTTTACAGTTTGTGTCATACTTAACTTACTGCCTATAAAGTTAAAATAATAGCGTTACAGTGAAAGGGTGGCTACGGTCGTGTGACTCCATCCGTAATAAACCGATAACATATCTTTTATATAAAAGGATATTTGAAAACTGGTTATAAAATCGAGATTTGCGACTATAAAATCAATTAACCTATAAATACTGCTGTTACAGCAGAGACTTGTATTTAAATCGAACGTCCAATGAAAAAAATTGCTGCACTTTGTCTGCTTACACTTTTGAGTTACGGATATGCCCATGCCTGGGGACAAACCGGCCACCGTGCCACCGGATGGATTGCTGAAAAATATTTATCAAAAAAAGCGAAGCGTGAAATGGATCGCATTCTCGCAGGACAATCGCTTGCCATAGCAAGTACCTGGATGGATGAAATACGTTCCGATTCTACTTATAACTACACGGCCGACTGGCATTGGGTTACAATTCAGGATGGACAGACGTACGAGCAAAGTGTAAAAAATCCAAATGGAGATGTGATCCAGACGATCGAGCGTATCATCACGGAATTAAAATCCAAAAAGTTTACAGGCAAAGAAGAAGCTGAAAGAATCAAGATGCTCATTCACCTGGTGGGTGACATTCACCAGCCATTACACGTAGGCGGGGGCAACGATCGAGGTGGTAATGATGTGAAGATCATGTGGTTTCGCGTTGACAGCAACCTGCACCGTGTATGGGACAGTGATATGATCGATGACACAAAACTGAGCTACACGGAATTGGCGCAGTCACTCGACAAACCAACACCGGCACAACTCACGAGCTGGCAGAATACTTCTGTTCGCGACTGGGCTTACGAGAGCATGGCGTATCGCAAACAGGTATACGATTATGGCGCAGGTAAACTCGGCTATCAGTATGGCTATAAACATTTTAACGTAGTACGTGCACGCTTGCTGCAGGCCGGTGTTAGACTGGCCGGAATTTTAAATGAGATCTACGGTTAATTATATTTGTTTCACGGAATAAGGGAGTGGAATAGATTCGCTGAAAAAATTTGAATAAAATATTCGCAGATTTTTTAGTGAGGATTTTGAAATTTAAACCACAACTCCGTAATATTGCACTCCCAAATTCAAACGAATTCCTCCTTAGCTCAGCTGGTTAGAGCATCTGACTGTTAATCAGAGGGTCCTTGGTTCAAGTCCAAGAGGAGGAGCAACAGAAAAGCCACCAGTCCGGTGGCTTTTTTTATTAAGAGGCTGGAAATATACTCTCGAGCTTGTTTAAAATAAAAAATGAAACGAGCATCTGAAACGTTAATCAGTCCCGATAATTATCGGGATGGTTCAAGTCGAAGAGGAGAAGCAAAAGCCACCAAGTCCTTTTTTTCGTTGTATATCATTCTTTACCGTTATGAGTTACTGTGTTTACATTCTTTATTCATCGTCTATTGATCAGTACTACGTTGGAATGACTGAAAATCTTGAACAGAGAATCTTTCAGCATAATAATCCAATCAGTAAGATTAAATACACTGCTAAGGGGATTCCGTGGCAACTACATATAGCTATACCTTGTAATAAGAATGAATCTATCGTTGCCTTCGAAGCTCTTTAATTCTTTCCATTACTTGGAGGTATTCGTCATTCTGAATATCATGTCCCAGTGACTTTAACAAAGACTTAAGCTCATTATATACCTCTTCATCAGCCTCAATATAATTTCCTGTGACATCACGCATATGGCCACACTCAAAACAAATATTTAAACTTTCTACAATCTGATTGTCTTTAGTTCGAAATACTAAAGTATCCCGGTAAAATGGAGCACACATCCAATCCATTTTCTCTATAAATTGTTTACTGATTATTTTGTCTAGAGCATCGTGTTCATCTGTCCTCTTGCTTATTATAGATATTTTATTAGCTGTATCATTCAATACCTTATCAACACTTAATACAGGGAGCGATCCGTTCACATAAAGATTATTCCCAATGAATTGCGACTCAAACTTAGGCCCTCGATTAAATGAATACGTTTCTATCAAGTCATAACGTAGTGCATCGAAGTATTTCTTTATTGGGATACTTTTATTCTTCATTACTGTAATCTTCTTAATTCATGTTCTATTTAACTACGCAATACCTATACTATTTTACTTTCAGCTGATCCCTCAAATGCAAAGACAATACTTGTCCAATAGACATTCTCATTTACATCGCAATCTAAGTTAAAATAAGGAACAAGTAGCTGATCACATAGATCTACTCATCTGACTTCCGGAAACAAAACCCCATCATTCGGAAACCAATTATAGCCTTCGGGAAAGATTTCTTGGTCGCTCGCGAAACGTCTTGGATATTCAAGGACTTAACACGCGAACCTAAACCCTTTCCAACTATGTCTCGAATATCCAGGAAGATAAATCGCCTGATTTGGACACACCTGATAGAACCCGGTGGAAACTATAGTCTTAAAATCTACAGAACACCCTTTGGTGTCTACTGGATACTGCGCTGGCGGTACTGGAGTGCCGGACTGTTCCAATTCTTCTCGATGGGTAAACTATATATACGGATCCGTCAACGCTTTAAACTATAAACAAATGCAACATCTATTATACCGACTGCTCTATCGACAGTTCTTCATCAATACTGAGGGTATCAAATATTTTGCAGATCGCTGCACGAACAAGTATATCGGCACCATAGCCGTAAAGCTGACAAATATACTTACCACTTATATCAAGGTTCTAAAACAGGAGCGCGAAAAGCGAAGACAGCAATTTGCTGAATGTGAAGAACTGGACCGCATGGATGACGGCAGCTTCGCTATTCGCAGACGTAAATCGAGACGAATGAAATTAGTAGTATATATAACGCTCCTGTTCGAAATATTTCTTAACTATATATCCACGCTCATTTTTATACAGGGAGATGGGCTGCTATATATTCTTGTCCGGTGGGGACTATCAATCATTCTGGCACTGGCGGCCATGCTTGTAACCGATGGTATTCTTACAAAGCTTCTGCCAGAAGAATCCGTTCGGGTTAAACGCAACTCTTCCAATCATGAAGATGATGAGAGCTATATTAAAAACGCCAGAACAAAACGATATATAGGTCTGGCGATTTTACCCATACTGTTGATCGCGGTGGAAGTGGCCATCGTTGGCGTGTCGCGAGAAAGAGCCATTGATATAGAAGGCGGCAGATCAGGAAATGTGCTATTCTATGGATTTATACTTCTATCCATGGCTTTGCCTGTGATTGCCGGTTATTTCAAATGGGACTCCGAACAGCACGGCAAATTATTTCAGAATACACTCAATTATTACAGGGCTGAAAAAATGCTACATATTCTTAACCTCATTATACTTGCCAACATGAAAGATGTAAAAGAAGTAGTGGACAATAGTATTCGCAGAGCATGGGAAAAATTCAACCGGTTTAAACTCTACAAGGAAAACTATAATACCCGAAAAAATATACCACGCGAAGACTTATCCGGGCATTACGTTAACGACCTGGAGACTTTTAAAGAAAACGCTCTCAACCATTTTGGCACCGAGGTCAGAGACATTCTTGATGAATTGGAACCTGTCTCGAAAAATACACCGCAAGCTATTGCAGCCGCGCGTTAACCTTAACACAATCTTGTTATGTCTATGAAAGGTTTAATGATTACCCGAACGAATATACTTCTACTATTTTTATTCATCGCTCCACTTCTTGAAAGCTGTAGTTCATTTGTAGAGAAGAAGCGAAAAGTATTGATTGTGTTAATCGACTATTCCGCCAGCAACACGGAACTCGTATTGGAAAGCTATATCAGTATAGTAACCGAAACCATTTTCCCCAATATGAAACAATACGATTGTCTCGTAGTTGTTCCTATCGATGAAGGCTCGAAGATGCGGCCGGTAAAAATTGTATATGAAGATCTTGTTGAAAAACAGTTCAGCAGGCGAACCGATGGCTTTGCTCATGCGGGCGACAGCTTACGAAAAAGGTTTATAAACTATGTAAATGAAACGGCACCAAAAATTTCAGAGACCCTGAGAACGCAAAAACAGGTTCGAAAAGAATATACTGAATATACCGATATACTCGGAGCAATTCACCAGACAACAAATCTGATCGAATTTAATGCTGACGGTGGAACAATACGAGACATGGAAGACTTTGTACTTGGAAAAATAAGACTGAAGAGTGAAAATGTAATAATACTTCTCAGCGATATGATCCAGGACTCACGTGAGTATAATTTCAATAAAAAACATGGCGTTCCTCCCGAACAAATCACACCGCTTCTAGACGGCCTGAAGAAACTCAACAATATACCGGACCTATCCGGGTGCAAAGTATTTGCTATAGGAGCAACCGGAAAAAATTCTACTCAAATTGACAATATCCATTCTTTCTGGACGGAGTACTTTAAACAGACAAACGCAGAGCTGGCATCGTATGGTTACAACGTAGACGGAAAACTACGCAAGTACTTAATGACAGAGGGTGATTAAACAAAGCCCCGGTTTGTTTCGGGGCTTTATATATCTGAAACAAACTACTTCACAACCGTAGCCTCCAGCTCAACTTTCAATGTCTCAAAAAGACTTTTCACTTCGAGCAACGTAGTTGCTTGTTTGATGCCGTGCTTTGCGATCCACTCTTGAAAAACATCAAAGCACGTAAAAAGCTCGGCGGTTGACGTTGTATATACATTCAGTCGTACTATATCTTGGCACGCGTAGCCAGCCTCTGTAATAACTTTCTCCAGGTTTCGTATCGATTCCAATAGTTGTGATCGCATGTCTCCCGTGCTGGATTGTCCATCAGCGTGTACGGCTGCTTGCCCGGAGCAATAGAG
>CAMLLI010000264.1 GCA_946480685.1 uncultured Flammeovirgaceae bacterium
ATAAAGATTTTTTTCGCTCCAACGAGGTAATCCGGATAAGGTGAATGTCATACAGCCTTTCCGGATTTACTTTTTTTAGAACCTTCTACTTATATACTATATGTGAAATTTTACTTGTCTGTTTCCGCTACAACGGCATCCGGGTTCTCCAATAGCCTGCGTTCCTCAGGTGTCAGGTGCAGATCTTCTGTAATGGTAGCAAGTGTCGGGCGCAGTAAGTAGAATACTACCGCTATAAATACCGGTATCAACAATAGGTAATAGTTACCCGTCATAAAAAATACAATAGTCGCGAGTAGTCCCGGTAATTCAAGACAAGCCGAACGCATCAGCAGTACACCAAGGTACTTGGGCATCTTCTTTTGCAGCGATAGCGAACGATCGATTTTAGACAGCTGGAAATTATACAGGAAGTGTGCTGCAGAAAATCCGACAATAACAACGGCAACCAGCGTGTAGGTAAAGAGTTGTGCGTTTTCGTCAGCGCTTGTTGCCATTTTACCAAAGTATACCAGGGCAAAAATAACAGCGGTGAACAGGAGCATAATGCCGGCCTGTGCAAAGTATACCAGGTTCAGTTGGGTGAAGTATTGTTTAGAGGTAAAGGTTTTGCTCATGGGTATAGACGTTATTACAAGTTACGAACGATCAGGCTCTCCATCTGTTTGAAAGTTTTTTCTTTGAGAGCCGGTATATCTGCACTGGTTAATCCGGCAGTTTCAATTTCATCACCTACATAAATTCTTATTTTGCCGGGGCGCAGATTTATCGTGCTGGGAGGCATCAGTCGGCCCGCTCCGATCACTACCATCGGAAGTATAGGTTGTTGTGTGTCGATGGCTATACGGAACGCACCATCATGAAATGGCTGCAACACTTCTTTCGAACGGTTCTGTGTTCCTTCTGCGAAAATCAGAATGGAAATGCCTTGTCTCAAAAATTGTTTGAGACGATCTATACTCTTCTTTCGACTCTCGGGACTTGATCGATCCACAATGATGGTTGCTGCTTTGGCGATCCACCCGAACACCGGAATTTTTAACAGCTCTTTTTTAGCAAGCGGTCTGAATTGTCCCGGAATGATCATGCGTATCCCCGGGATATCCAGGAACGAAGTATGGTTGCTGACATAGATATATGATTTTCCTTTTATGAATTTTTCACGACCATGGAATTCGTAGCGAATAAAGGTGAGGATGCTGAACGTCCACGACCAGAGCCATAAGAAGAAATAGCCAATGTTGCCGAAGCGCTGACCCAGCATAAACGGTATCAGAATGCCGGGTAAATACAGGATCATAAAAACGGTGAACACCAGGAATACCCACACTTTGAAGAGGGTGAGAAGAATGGTCTGTACAATTTTCAAGATGATGCTATTAAAACTTTCCGCGAAAATTCTGAAAGTTAAGAGAAGATGCAAGAACAAAAAAGCCAGCGGTTTAAGGCTGGCTTTTCGGAATGAATATGAATAAACTTATAACACTACGAGATCAGGAATTTGGTAACGCCTGGCGTTGCGATAGGATAAAATCCGTTGGCATCCGGCTTAACAGGAGGTTGAGCATCCCATGCAAATGTGGAAGGCATAATGTTGATACCCGAGTTGAGAGCCTTGTCCCAATCAATAACTTCACCGGTATAGGTTGCGAGGCGTCCCATAATAGCGGTCATGGTAGACTTCGCACCATTCTCGGCATCAGCAAATTTATACTCACCTTTTGCTACGGCAGCAAACAACTCATCGTGTTCAGTCTGATACGGGTTGTTCTCGCCTTTATTATCATACTTGTATAACGTTTTGCCTTTGCTGTTGATCTCGGCGGCACCGCATTTAACAGAACCTTTTGTGCCGATCAGAAGCTCATCAACTTTAGCATACGTGCCTTTGATGTGGCGACACTGGCTGTTCAATATAGTGCCATCGGCATATTGAAATTCAACATAGTGGTGATCGAATATCTCTCCGTATTCTTTTCCGGTACGCACCTGGCGGCCACCCATACCTTGTGCTTTAACAGGGTAGGCACCTTTGAACCAGTTTACCACATCGATGTTATGTATATGTTGCTCGTTGATGTGATCGCCGCAAAGCCAGTTGAAGTAATACCAGTTACGCATCTGGTATTCCATTTCAGTTTGTCCGGGCTGGCGCATCTTTACCCATACACCATCGTTATTCCACCACGCTTGTGCAGAAGTGATTTCTCCAATCATGCCGTCTTGCACACGCTTATATAGTTCTCGGTATGAATTCTGATAGTGACGCTGTAAACCTACAACCACATTCAGTTTTTTAGTTTTTGCTTCTGCTGCTGCAGCCAATACTTTTTGTACACCGGCAGGATCAGTCGCTACAGGTTTTTCCATAAACACATGTTTACCGTGCTTTACAGCCTCAGCAAAATGTATCGGACGGAACCCCGGAGGTGTTGCCAATATCACAACGTCTGCCAGTGGTATAGCTTTTTTATAGGCATCAAAACCTACAAACTTGGTTTCTTCGGTTACCGTAATTTTTGATTTTACATTTCCTTCTTCCGAGTTCTCATCGGTTAATGCACTGAAGCAGTCATCCAGGCGATCACGAAATGCATCAGCCATTGCTACAAGCTTTACATTTTGTTTAGTAAGCAATGCCTGCATGGCAGCACCTGTACCACGACCTCCGCAGCCGATCAGTGCTACTTTAATCGTGTTGTTCATTGAAGTAAAGTATCCTGCGTTTGAAAGAAATGGCATCGCCATTAATCCGCCGGTGGCAATAGCAGAGTTCTTTACAAAATCTCTGCGGCTGATCGTTGACTGGTCTGTTGGTTTCATAGAGGTTTATGTTTTTCGTCTGGAAATTTATTTTCAGTAAGCCTATATAAGTAAGACAGTTTACAACGGTCTTTCCCTGAACCGCTCGTCACTATTTTAGATAGGATGCGTAAAATTTTTCAATTTCTTCTTTCGATGGTTGTTGCAACGGACGTACTATGCGGAATCCCATATACATACCATCGGTTAACCACCAGCGACTTTTTGGTATTTGCGGATCGCGCTTGTTCCATTCTGCTGTTGAAGATATACGATTCGTGCATCGCAATACTTCCGGCTCATCAAGATAGGATCCGCCCCGCGCCACACGCGGATATTTACCGGCCGGTGGTGTAGATGGATTTTTCGCTCCGTCTGCTAATTTTTCATAGGCGGCAGGATCGTATTGATCAACAGTCCACTCACTTAAATTACCGAGCATATCGTAGAGTCCAAATGCGTTAGGTTTAAGCTGCATTACTTTATGATATTTACTGCCGCTGTTGGCTTTGAAGAATCCATATTCCTGCAGCGCTTTCGGATCGTTGCTAACCGCATTGTTATTACCTGCGCGACAAGCATATTCCCATTCAGCTTCCGTAGGCAGACGATAGAAAAATCCGGTTTGTTCAAAGAGCCACTTACAATACATAATGCCTGCCTGCTGACTCATACTGTTAGCAGGTTGTTTGGGATCGCGCCCCATGCCCCAAGTGAGATCTATATATTGTGCCGTAGGACGTGAGACTGCATCAACAGCGATGGCTTTTGTCTGTGGTATATCCATGTTCTTGAAGAAGGCATCCCACTCGGCAAATGTTACTTCGTGTTCTTCCATCCAGAAAGCCGAGAGCTCTACTTTTTTCTGCGGAGTTTCATCCTGCTCTTTTCGGTTGTCGTTTGGTGAGCCCCCTATAGTAAATGATCCGGCTGGTATAGCTACCATTTTAAATTTTACTTCTGTACCGGGGATAGTTTGTTCGTAGGTTTGAAATGGTTGTGCATATACCGATGCGTATAAAACAGAGAGTAAAATGCAGCAAACCGCATACTTGATTTTCAACATGATGGTTATAATTTTCTTCAAGGTTATTTAAGGAACGCTGAAGATAGAGAATGCTGTGCGTTCAGACAACACGTATTACACTGCCTTGTAAAAAGCGGCAGGCTGAATCCGTGTTGTGTAAGAATATAGGTATAGATTATCCCTGGTGTCCGGCAACAATGGCATGCATGGGATAATATTCATAGCGATTTATTTGAGCGGCCGGATCATTCGCAATCAATTCTTTTACCTGTGCTTCATCGTCTACAGCAACAATACCAAGTCCATACGTCTCCTTCGGATCGAATACAGGCCCGAATACAATTGCTACGCCTTATTCATCTGGTCAGTCCAATAAGCAACGTGCTTCAACATGATGCCACGTTCCTGTTCCGTCATTGTCTCGGCAAAATTGTTGCGCGTTGGCAACAGGTAGAGTGTAAAGTATTTTTTATTCATGATTTTTTTATAGGTTACCAGGATTGATACCGTTTCTTTTGTTCTGCAGGCTTAGGTTTGAAATTGGCTTTCCAATATGTGAAGGTATATATAGGTTCAAACCATAGTCCTTTTATTTTTTCTGTTTGAAGTTTCTCTCGTGTTTCGGTGCCAATGATAATGACTGGATTTTTACTGTTGTCGCTGCCAAAGAACAAATCCGAAGTAAAGAAACCATCGGGTATATATTCTTCATTTTTCAAGAAGGCCGGAGTAGCCCCGATTACTTCTTTGTAGCGGTGACAGTGTTTGCATTTTTTTACGAACTGTATGTCGCGCTTAACAGTGTTCAATGCAATCTTATTATCAATGAAAAACTGATAATAGCTTTGGGATGCATGGAAGGCACTAAAGCGAACATTGGTATAATTTTGCCGGATACAAAACTCTTTAAACCGAAGCGAAACAATAGTACCCACGTCATAGCAATGGCTGAGATCAAACGTAGATCGTCTCAGTTTAAGATCCGGATTGTGATATTCAAAATTTAACAAGAGCCCGCACGCAGGACAAATTTCTGTTTGGGAAAGCTTTACACCATCCAACATATAACTGTCGTTGTCGGGGCCTGTAACAACATAGCCAAGAATCATAGTCAGCGGGATAACTCTATAAATATACGCAGCACTTGTTTATATTATCAAGCGCTTGTATTTAGAAACCACTAGACGAACCGTTGGCGATGTATAGTTATTTTTTGACGGCTACTACAATTCCGGTAGACCACACCTGTTTAGTAAGATGAAGGTCACTTCTTGTCTCAAGGTATTGAATAAGCCTGATCGCCTTTTCATGATGACCATCGGGCCAGTTCGGTTGTGGAAGCATGTCATCAATTATATACAAGCCACCTTTGTTGAGCATGGCTAGCGTTTCGTCCAGAAGTAAATATTTACCATGCCAGGTGTCAGCAAATATATAGTCGAAGGTTTGTTGTTTATTGTCATTGATCCATTTCTCTCCGTCAGAGCAAACAAGGTTCAGGCGACTATCATCACCAAGAAATTTATTGGCGACATCGAGGAGTTTTTCATCAAAGTCAACAGAGATCAGCGTTGATTCACGGTCCATTCCGTCCAGTATCCATGCCGTTGAAAGTCCCGTTCCAGTTCCGAGCTCGAGAAATTTACCAGCAGGTTTAGATGCTGCCAGTGTTCGAAGCAATGAACAGGTAAATATATCTGAGGCCATCGTAAAGCCCATGGCTTTCGTGGCGTCATCAATCTTGCTATAGGTTTTCGGAATCGGCTGATTAATTTCCGCAGTCATGTAGTTGTGGGGTTGGGTTGTAATGCTTGATTTAACGAACAACTAAATATACATGATGCGGGTATAGATATGCTTATATGTAATAGTGTTTTTTATTATAAGATATATACTTACTAATGATCGTAGGCGTCACAGCGTCTGAACACGATAAATTGTTTTACGCCTAGAAATATATTCGCTTGATCCCAGCTTTTTGCATAATTATAAATGATATTATAGCCATCTGCCCATGCTATATTATTCAGCGTGCATTCCGCGATAATTTCATTATTAGGCATTCGTGCTGCATATACTTTAAGCCAATTGAATTTATTGTCAGGCAGGATATTTTTGATATTGTCCTTCAGGAGATTATAAGGCTCAACATCAGGCGGTGAGCTCCACTGGCCTTGTATGGAAAGATTCCCTGGCTTAGGGTGCCATAATACATTGTTTTTATCCTTGAAGTCTATGTCTGGACTATGAGTGTCTGAGAATCCCTCCATGACGACAGGAAAGGTTGTGATTAGAAAGTTGTCAACAGCCGTGTTGATTTTTTCTGATACAGTATTTCCTGCGCCTACGATATTTTCAATTATACCATTCGGAAAATATTTTTTATGAATTATTGCTATGGCAAGATGTAGCACTTGCGTATGCAGATCTGACGAATTAATAATTGCAGTTGCTATTTCCAGTTCTGAATTCAATATTAAAGCTCTGTATTGGGTAGACCATTCAACTTTGTATTTTTTAGCAAGCAATCTATTATGCAGTTCTTCAATTAGAAGTTGATCGATGTCCTGTGTATGCGAGTCTTCCTTAGCGGATGATTTCTTTTTAAGAAAATCGAATAGTCCCATAGTTGTTAGGAAAGTATGGGCTAAATATACCAGTGCACAATATTAAAATCAATACGGCTTAATCTTTAAACAAC
>CAMLLI010000265.1 GCA_946480685.1 uncultured Flammeovirgaceae bacterium
CCCATTCGTAATGATCACGGTCAAGTTGAACACTTCCTTTCATTAGGACTTCCCATCACCGAGCGAAAATTGCATGAACAAATCCAGGAGAAGACACGTGGTATATTAGAGTCTATAGCGTTTAGTGCTTCGCATAATATTCGCGGACCGATGGCACGCATAAAAGGATTGGCCAACCTGATTGAGATGGATGTTTTTGACCGCGATGAATTCAAAATGGTAGCGCGCAAATTCTCCGCCTGCAGTGACGAACTGAATACTGCCACCAGCGAACTGGTTGACTTCGTGCATAATCACCAGGAATTATTACTTCGCGTAAAGCCCCGTAAATCATAGCCGTTCGCACGCACGGAACATCCACGGAATAAAAAGTATATTTTTTTTATGGAATCGGTGTGAATGCTGCATCTCATGTGAAAATAAATCGATTCACTATGAGTAAACGTATTTCTCTTTCCATCGAAAATCCTTGCCACGAGCAATGGAGTGATTTTACGCCAACAGCAACCGGAGGCTTTTGCAGTTCGTGCAGTAAAAATGTTATCGACTTTACGAAGATGACCGATGCCGAGGTGCTCGCGTTTTTTACAAACAAACCTGCCAATACCTGCGGACGTTTTCGCACCGACCAAATGAAAAGTTATTCTCTTCAGGCAGCTCCCACTTTTAATCCTGGACTCACATTATTGAAAGCCGGCTTTCTGACGTTGATGTTTGCGTTGGTCGCTAAAGAAAGTTCAGCGAACGTTATTCCACCGCAGATGCCATCGGTATATATGGAGGGCACAGAATATAGGCCGACTACAGAGTCACGTGTTGCCGATGAAGAGCGTATTGTAAAAGGAATTGTCCGCGATGATATGAATGCGCCTATGCCAGGTGTAAGTATATACCTGAAAGGATCCACGGAAGGAACTGTGACCGATGCCGAAGGGAAATTTGAATTCCCCCGGAAATTAAAAGAAGGCGATGTGCTGATGCTCAGCTTTATCGGCTATAAAACAATGGAGTATACGATAACTGCTGAGACGGTCGACCAGATCGAAATTGTATTGTCAGCCGCTTACTACGAAATGATGGGTAAAATTGTAGTGGTGGATGATATATATACTGAAAAAGAGCAGTCAGGCTTGCGTAAGTGGTGGGGTAAGGTGAAAGACATATTCTAGGTATATATAGTATCAGTCTGTGCGCATGAAACTCTTCACGTGGATCTTGTTGATAGCGGTTACTTGTTCGGTGCCGCGATATGCCCGTGCATTCGATTTTGCCGGTGCAGATTTTTCGAAGGCAGATAGTATAGCAGCGCTCTATCCGCGGCATTCGTTGCGCGATCTGCGGGCACTCGCTGGTAAACTGACAAGACCGTTATCAACAGATGCTGAAAAATTCAGGGCGATTTATACCTGGGTGTGTACGAACATTGCAAACGACTATGCGCTATACCTGAAGAATGAACGCCACCGCGGAAAGTATACCGATCCTGATGAACGAAAGGCCTGGAATCGGGAATTCAGCGCGCATGTATTTAAGAAGCTGCTGCATGAGCATAAAACGGTTTGTACAGGTTATGCTTACCTCGTGAAAGAACTTGCTTTTCATGCCGGTATAAAATGTGTGATCGTGGATGGTTATGGACGAACCGCCCAATCGAATATACGCGGAGAAGGTATTGCCAATCATTCCTGGAACGCAGTGCAGCTGAATAATAAATGGTATCTGTGTGATGCCACGTGGTCGAGTGGCGCTGTAGATGCAAAGACCGGTCGCTTTGTTAAAAAGTTTGATGCGGTATATTTCCTGATGGACCCTGCTCTCTTCATACGCAATCATTACCCGCTTGATACTGCATGGACTTTGCTCAACAAAAAGCCAACACTGCACGAATTTCTAAACCGACCGTTGATCTATAGTTCTATATTCCGGTATAACATCCGAAAAATGTTACCCGAAACATTTGATGTCACCATCCCCAAAGGAAGTGCCGTGTCTTTTCAATGGGACGTTAGCCCTGGCAAACAACCTGAGTCTGTGGCGTTACAAATAAAAGGCAATGATTCACTGGATATGCTATATCCGGAGGTTCATCATTCTGCTGATATGCTTTGTATCGATCATACTTTCCGGACAAAAGGAGCGTACGTTGTGCATATACTTATTGGTGGAAGTTATGCGTGTACTTACTCCGTGCATGTACAGTAATTGTAGTGCCGGAGTTGTTAATGTTGTAACGTTTAAAATCTAACAACAAGTAATTTTCCTTCCTTAGAACTTTTTACGGTTTTACGACATCCTGTATAGCAAGAGACATCTGCGCTGTCTCATCAGATTTCTCATCGCTATCACCTAACTATAAAAACTATGCTAAGGAATTACCTTCTTATTGGCTGGCGAAATCTTGTTCGCACGAAAGTATTTTCAGTGGTAAATATAGCGGGGTTGTCGGCCGGTATGGCGGTTGCTATATTGATCGGTATCTGGGTATGGGATGAGCTAAGCTTTAATACATCATTTCGTAACTACGATCGGCTGGCAGAGGTATATCATCACGTAACGTTTGGTGACGAGCTTATCACAATCAGTGATGTGCCCGAGCCGCTGGGCCGCACACTGAAAGATGTATATCCAGACTTTGAAGACGTAGCAACTACTTCCAATCCGCGCAGTCATATTATTCAATACGGAGAATCTGCGCTTGCAAAAACTTGTTTGTTTGTCGAGCCTGCATTTGTTACCATGTTTTCGCTGGATATACTGCAGGGAAGTAAAACGGCACTCGAGGATATACATTCTGTGCTGATGTCACAGACACTCGCAGCATCGCTTGTGGGTGATGATCCGGTCGGTAAATCTGTGAAGTTTAATAATCGTGATCACCTGGTAATAGCCGGTATATATCGCGACTTCCCTTCCAACTCCGAGTTTGCAGAAATAAAAATGATATTGCCACTGGCATACCGTCAGTCGTTGAATGAATCTGCAAAGGACAATTGGGAAGATTATTCTTTTGTGAGTTATGTATTGATGAAAGATGGCACTTCTTTCGAGGATGCAGAACCGAAAATTAAGAATGTACTCTATCAGCATGCATCCAACGATGGTAAAGCACTGAAGCCTGAAGGAATTTTATTTCCAATGGCAAAGTGGCATCTCTATGCTGAATTTAAAGATGGCGTCAATACAGGTACACAAATTCGCTTTGTATGGATTTTTGGTATCATTGGTGCATTTGTGTTAATGCTGGCGTGTATAAACTTTATGAACCTGAGCACCGCCCGAAGTGAAAAACGTTCGAAAGAAATCGGTGTTCGGAAAGTGATGGGTTCACTGCGAAGTCAATTGGTGAATCAGTTTCTGATTGAATCACTATTAACCGTATGTATAAGTTTTTTACTGGCGTTGCTCATTGCGCAACTTTTGCTGCCCTGGTTCAATACACTGTCCGGTAAAAACATGGCTATACCCTATGGTAATTTTATATTTATACTGGTGGCGCTGATTTTCATTGTGACCACAAGTTTACTGGCCGGAAGTTACCCTGCGCTATACCTGTCGTCATTCAACCCGGTAAAAGTGTTGAAAGGTATATATCATGCCGGCCGGGGTACATCTGTACCAAGAAAGGTATTGGTGGTTTTTCAGTTTACGGCTTCTATCATTATTGTCATTGGTACTATTGTAGTATTTCTGCAGATTCAACATGCGAAGGATCGGCCGGTTGGTTTCGATCGCAAGGGAATTATACATATACCGATCCGTACTGAAGACCTTGCCAAAGCTGACTATAATATTCTGCGCGATCAGTTGCTTGCTACAGGCGTTGTAGAAAACATGGCTATATCTGATTTTCCTATTACCGGTTCCATGAGCGCAGATGCATCGCTTACATGGCCGGGTAAAGATCCGGCTTTGCGGCCGCTGGTGGCGTTGAACAGTTGCAGTCACGACTTCCCTGCAACCAATGGTTTTCAATTCGTTGAAGGACGTGATTTCTCCCGTGCGCTCGCGTCCGACTCATCTGCGGTTGTTATAAATGAAATGGCTGCGCGCCTCATAGCAGGCGAACAGAGTGCTGTTGGTAAGAAGATCAGTTTCGGCTATGGCAGGGAACGTGAAATTGTTGGTGTAATAAAAGACCAGATCCGCTGGACACCCTTTGCCAAACAAAGTCCGCATATATACTTTGTTCGCTACGATGGTGCAGGCTATATCACGGTTCGCCTGCGTATGGACGCCAGTACGCACGATGCTTTGCAAAAGATTGAGACCGTGATGAAAAAGGTGGATGCCGCTGCCCCGTTCGAGTATAAATTTGTAGATGAAGATTATGCGCACCTGTTTCATGACGAAGAACGCATCGGTACATTGGCTTCGGTGTTTGCTGCTCTCGCAATTTTCATCAGTTGTATTGGCATCTTTGCATTGGCTGCATTTGCTGCGAGCCAGCGCACGAAAGAAATTGGCATACGAAAAGTGCTTGGTGCTTCTGTGTTTGCATTGTGGCGCATGCTGGCAAAAGACTTCCTGATACTGGTTGTTGTGGCAATTTTACTGGCATCACCGTTGGCGTATTACTTGCTGCAGCAATGGCTGCAACGCTACGAGTATCGCATAGATATACCGTTGACTGTTTTTATTGTTACGGCTGTCTTTGCGTTGCTGGTTACACTGTTAACCATCAGTTACCAGACGCTGAAGGCAGCGTGGATAAATCCGGTAAAAAGTTTGAAAGCAGAATAACGCTATATATATCTGACTACGAAGTTATATCAACCAGCGCCTGGAAAACATTCAGCGGGTATTCTGCCAGGCGGTTGCACAAGTATAGATGCCATTCTTTACCATAAACAAAATATAGCTTGGCCGGATACCCTTCATCTTTTAAAGCCTGCAATTGCTGATTTTGTATTCCGAAAAGACTTTCAAATTCATATACACTACGGTGTGTATTATACTTCCGTATCAGTTCTTTAGCAGCCTGCTGTAGTGAATGGTGATGTGTAGCAATGGAGCACAAGTGGTTGCTCGCGAGGAGCTGATCGATATAGTCAAGATACCGGTTGTCCAATGCTGTGCCTCGCGGTAACGAAAGTTCTGCGGGTGTCTCAAAAGCGCCCTTTACAATTCTTATTCTGCCGGGAAATTTGATTGCTTCTGCAAAGTCATCTTGTGTACGATGCAGATAAGCTTGCAGCGTAATGGCTACGTTGCTATAGGTTCGTGCGATATCATAGTATGTACGCAACACAGCATCCGTTCGCGTGGTATCTTCGGCACTGATCGTTACTTCGATAGCGGCAGTGGCAGCCTCGCGGCAAATCAGGTCCAGGTTGTGCAGGCATAGGTCACGGCCAATAGCCAGTCCGATGTGCGATAAGTCTAACGAAACGGTAGCATTCAGATTGAGAAGTTTTATCTGCCGGCATATCGCTATAAATTCATTTCGTGCAGCATTTGCTTCCGCTTCGGTTCGGGTACTCTCGCCCATAAACTCGATCGAGCACTTAAAACCATTTTCATTCTGGATTTTTACCTTTTCAATAGTCTCCGGTAGTGTTTCGCCACCGGTATAGCGGTCTGCTGCTTTTTTTAACGTGGCGAAGAGAGCAGGGTTCGCCAGTATATATTCCTTGGCTTCTTCATGGAGTGCTGCTTTGCGCAGCGCGGCCGATGCCTGGTGTAATAATGCTTCCATATATATTGATGCTATACGTGATGTCTCAAATGTAACGCATATCGGAAAAAGCAGCGATTGATCTATGTTAAGGAATGATAGCCTTTCGTATTCTGCTAAGGCTTTCGGCTTGTATGCCCAGGTACCGGGCAATTTTGGTACCGGGCAAACGCTTTACTACTTCCGGATCTTTTTCCAGAAGTACTTTATAGCGCTCTTCAGCGGAAAGCGTTAAGAAGTCTTTCTCCCTTCTCGCCCGCGACAGAAACAACTGATTGGCTATATGCAGATTCAAATGCGCGGACACCAGCGATGTTTGATTGGCACGGAGAAAACTTTCCCGTTGTATAATGCTGATGGTGCAGGGAGTAAGCGCTACAACCTGCACATCCGAAGGCTGCTGTAACACAAAAGAAGTATAGGCACCAAAGAATTCACCGGCAAAAACGAATTCTAGTATTTTCTCTTCATCACCTTTTAGCGTACTAACCTGCACTACGCCTTCCTGTAACAACATGATCTTGTCTTCAATCTGGTTATAGTCCGTTATAATCGTGTGCGATTGTAAGGTTCGTTGTTCGACATCAAAGGGCAGCGTAAAGTCGCCTGCTTCATAGCCCGCTATATTTCGTTGAATAAATGATTTGATAGTCACGGTTATCAATACTAGTTACGGTTAAAATACTATTCTTCACTCTAAATTCCTTGCAAAGTTTTTTCTTCGTGATTTTTTGTATTGTCTAAGGGCTACTGCGTCCTGATTTTTACCGCCCATGATGACGCGACAAGCCTCTTAATGAGACACGTGAAATTGTTCTGGTGTTTTTTTGTTTTTTTTTTGTTTTTGA
>CAMLLI010000266.1 GCA_946480685.1 uncultured Flammeovirgaceae bacterium
TGAACACAATTTGACTGAAAGATGCAAAGTTTGATCAGCTCGCGCAATACACGGCAACAATATGTATAGTGGCGCGAGGTTTATGATTTATTGGCCAACTGTCCGCAGGCAGCATCTATATCTTTGCCGCGGCTCTTGCGTATGCGTGTAGTAATACCGTGGCTTTCGAGCAGGTGCATATACATGTCCAGCACTTCCGTTGAGGCCTGCTGAAATTCGCCATCATCAATCGGGTTATACTCGATGAGATTTACTTTCGAAGGAACGATCTTGCAGAACTTCAGTAACGCTTTGGCATGTTCTTCGGTATCATTGATGCCTTTCCACACAACATACTCGTAGGTAACTTTTCGTTTTGTTTTATCATACCAGTAACGGAGTGCATCGCCTAATTCATCCAGCGGGTTGGTATCGTTGATCGGCATGATAGACGAACGTGTTTTGTCCAACGCAGCGTGCAGTGATACAGCCAGGTTAAACTTCACACCATCATCAGCCATTTTTATAATCATCTTGGCAATGCCCACGGTAGAAACAGTAATTCGTTTCGATGCCATGTTCAATCCTTTCTGTGAAGTAATCTTGTCGATGGCAGAGATCACGTTGCTGTAGTTCAGCAACGGTTCGCCCATTCCCATGAAAACTATATTTGTGAGCGGGCGCCCAAAAAATAATTCAGCTTGTTCCTTGATGGCCACCACCTGGTCGTAAATCTCGTCAGGTGTTAAGTTACGCTGGCGTTTCAGTCGTGCCGTTGCGCAGAACTTGCACGCGAGACTGCAACCTACCTGTGAGGATACACAAGCCGTGATGCGCTTCTCGGTAGGGATGAGTACAGATTCCACCACCATGCCATCGAAAAGCGTAACTGCATTTTTGATCGTGCCATCGGCACTGCGCTGCATGTGGTCTACCTTGATGTGATTGATGGTGAAATGTTCCTTCAGCATATCGCGAAGGCCGATGGAGAGATTCGTCATCTGGTCAAAACTCTTGGCCGCTTTATTCCAGAGCCACTCGTAAACCTGTTGAGCCCGGAATGCTTTTTCCCCATGCTGCACGAAAAATTCCTTTAATTCGTCCAGTTTAAGCTTTCGTATATCGCGTTTAGAAACTGTCTCCACCATAACGGGTGCAAAGGTACGCAAGAAAAATATTAACCTTTCATCTGTGTAGGATTCTGGCGCGAATCAAAATCTACAGATCAACGTTTTTGTTTTATATAATCCCTGATGATTTTTTTGAATTCATCCGCTGTATATTCTTCCGGCTTTTATGTCTTCCTCAGCTTTTAATGCGCTTGCAATCGCTGCTTCTTCGGCTTTCAACAATCGTTCGATCATCACTTCCCGTTCTGCTTTTTTAAGCTCTTCGTTGCTGTCCATGTTTTCGGAAATATCATTTTATTCTCACAAAAATTTTGGTCTCGCATGCGCGCGAAGCGTTGGAAATGATCAGTGAATCGGCTTCAAATTTCTCTACGGTAAAACTCTCCAGTATGGTGCGTGATTTTTTATCCAGAAAATGTAGCGCATCACCATTAAACTTATACAGCAGCGATTTCGAATTGTAAGATTTACTTTTACTCACAATACGCGTACTCTCTTCGGCTACATTTTTTTCTTTGAACTGAATTACCTGCGGTGTAGCACCCGACATACTTTTCATGTCATCAACAACTTCTTCTATACCGGTCTCTTCATTGCTGTCCAGGTTTTCATCCAGGCAACTGGTTTGTTTAACGAGTTGCCATTTGCCAATAATAGATTGCGCGTGGGATGTAGCATAACTCGAGCATACAGCAAGGGCTACCATGAAAAGGGCTATACGAGCATTCATAAAAACGTCAGGTTTATATCACAATTTACTCAAAATTTAGGCCACACGCTTTCATCATCGATACAGCTTTTGAAAACTCACTTTATTGCGCGAAATTCCGGCCCTTCAGAAAGCTAAATCAATATGACAAAAAGTAACGCAATTGTACTTACCGGTGGATTCCTCGACACCGGCAGCTCTAAGACTGCGCACGGATTGATCCGCGGCACAGATCGCTTTACGATCGTTGGCGTCATCGACAGTAAACATCCGGGTAAAGATGCCGGTGAAGTACTGGACGGACGTAAACGAAATATTCCGATCTATTCATCCATCGCTGATTTTTTGAAGAATGCTCCTGTAAAAGCTACACATTGTGTAGTGGGCGTTGCTACCAAAGGCGGTGTAATTCCGGATTCACTTCGGGCGCTGCTCAAAGAAGCATTGGATAGCGGGTATAACCTGGTGAACGGTTTACATGAATATGTATCGGATATACCGGAGCTGGCTGACCTCGCGAAACAGAAAGGACTTGAAATTATTGATGTTCGTAAACCTAAAAAATTCAGAGACCTTCATTTCTGGACTGGCAAAATAAAAGAAGTGAAGTGTCCGAAGATTGCTGTATTAGGAACCGACTGCGCTTTGGGTAAACGTACAACCACACGATTTCTCGTAGAGGCTATGCGCAAAGCCGGCTATAAGGCGGAGATGATCTATACCGGGCAAACCGGTTGGATGCAAGGCGCTAAATATGGTTTTGTTTTCGATTCGACCCTGAATGATTTTATATCGGGTGAAATGGAGCATGCCGTTGTAACCTGCTACAACGAAGAGAAACCGGATATCATTTTCATTGAAGGACAATCATCGCTGCGTAACCCGAGCGGACCCGCAGGAGCGGAGTGGATTGTTTCGGCGGATGCCGATGCCGTTGTGTTGCAACATAATCCGGCCCGCAAGCAGTATAAAGACATGGAATATTATCCCGCCTATATAGCCGATCCAAAAGATGAGATCGAACTCATTCGTATATATGGCGCACCTACGGTAGCAGTTACGATCAACACAGCAAAAATGACGGAGCAGGATGCTCGAACGTATGCACAGCAATATGAAGCACAACTCGGTATACCCGTAGTACTTCCGCTGGAAGATGGCGTGGATGGACTGGTACCTGTGTTTGAAACACTGATCAAGAAAAGTCTTGCGCAGGTTTAACCTATAAATTCGATTCTCAAATTAACGATACATGACGAAGATCAAAGAAGTAAAAGTCTGGAGTGTAGACCTGGGTAACACCAAACCCTATACCATTGCTTTTAAGACAGTAGATGAAGTGCGTAACGCTTTTGTAGAGATTACACTCGACAACGGCTTAACCGGTATTGGCTCGGGCAACCCGAGCGAATATGTAGTAGGTGAAACACTCGATCAATGCCTGGAGGCACTGGAAGAAAAAAATCTCGAGTTCCTCATTGGGCGCGACATTCGTGAATTCAATCAGCTGACATTCGATGTATGGAAGAAATTTCCTGAGAACCCGTCAGCACGTGCAGCACTGGATATTGCCTTGCACGATGTGTTTACCAAGTACCTGGATATACCGCTGGTAAAGTTCCTCGGGCAAAAAATCAAGAAGCTTCCTACTTCCAATACCATCGGTATCAAGAATGTAGAAGAAACACTGAAGGAAGCGAAAGACTATATTCAGCGTGGCTTCAAGGTATTGAAAGTAAAACTCGGCCACAGCCTGGATGAAGATGTAGAGCGCCTCATGAAACTGCGCGAAGAGCTGGGCAACGGTGTGGTTATACGCGTGGATGCAAACCAGGGATATACCGTGCACCAGACCATCGAACTATATGGTCGTGCTTATGATCTGAACCTCGAACTGATTGAGCAACCTTTACCGGCCCACGATATAGCCGAGATGAAAGGTTTACCAAAAGAAGTAAGAAAAGTTCTGGCTGCCGATGAATCGCTCATTACTCCGGCCGATGCTATCGAATTGGTAAAGCCTCCGAAAGCTGCAGCAATCTTCAATATCAAGTTGATGAAATGCGGAGGTATCAGTCAGGCGTTGAAAATTGCAGATATAGCACTGCATGAAAATATAGACCTCTTCTGGGGATGTAACGATGAAAGTATAGTAAGCATCACCGCTGCATTACACGCTGCATACTCCTGTGCGAATACGAAATATATAGACCTGGATGGAAGCCTCGACCTGGCACGCGATGTTGTAAAAGGCGGCTTCGTTTTGAAGGATGGCTATATGTACTGCTCTGATAAGCCAGGACTTGGTGTAGAACGTATTGGGTAAATATAGTGCCATAACGTCACTTCGAGCGAGCTATATACAATCGGGAGATGCTTTCCCCGCGAGAAGCCCCCTTGTGGTAAGTATAAAATGAAGAATACTGATGCCTCGTGCAAGGCTCACTACCTCGGGGTTTCTCGCGGCAAGATTGCACATTGTAGCAAACAAAACTCGCTCGAAATGACGCTACTTTAACCGTCACTTCGAGCGTGCTATATATAACCTGGGCGATGCTCTCCCCGCGAGAAGCCCCCTCGCTGGAAGTATAAATCGAAGAATACTGATGCCTCGTGCAAGGCTCACTACCTCGGGGTTTCTCGCGGCAAGAGCGCACGTTGTAGCAAACAAAGCTCGCTCGAAATGACGCTACTTCAACGTCACTTCGAGCGAGCTATATATACACTGATTTTTCTTACTCTTCACTTATATAAGTAAAATTGCCGTTATCGGTCATGTATTTTTTGTAGAGTTTCTGATACTTGTTGTCTGAATCCTTGATCTCTTTGCCGTTAATTCTGATCGAACCGTCTTTGCTCCAGTTTATCTCTTTTATCTTTTCATCTTTCTTCAGATAGCCATCCTTCACGAGTTCTTTGGCAAGTTCCGCTTCAAACTTCTTCATGTTTTCTTCCTGCTCCTTTAGCTTCAGTTCGAGGCGCTGCATTTGCTGTTGGTGATCCTTTTCCCAGCGCTTCATGCTTTCTTCCTGAACGGCCATGGCCTTCTCCACAGTAGCCATTGCTTCTTCGCGAATGGCCATTTCCTGCTCGACTGCTGCTAACTTTTGTGATAACCTCATTTCATCTAATTCGACACGAAGCTCGTCAAGATGCTTGTCGTCATATTTACTCTTCAGCTCTTCCATCATCTTGTCGAAGTCCTCGCCATGCGCCTTATAGAACTCACTGAATTTTTCCTTGAAAGATTCTTCAAACTCCTGCGTAGCCTTCTCCCATTGATGATCGCTCCACTCAAAGGCGGGAACAGCCGGTATAGGGGGTATACTATCGAGGTGTATATCCATAGTCATCATCGCGGGGAATGCAGGGAAATCGGGGAAGTCTGGTATAGATGGTATTTCCATCGTAACGTCCGGCGGAGCTATAGGAGCCAGAATGTCTTCATCACCTTCGCGGCTCTCAACAACTTCTTCATGCGTATTGCCATTCTCATCTGTTGTGGTAATTACCTTTCGGGAATAGCTCGCAGATTTATTTTTGTTTTTGATTATCGTATCCGACTGTATTTGTTTCTCATCGTCTCCTATATGTCGGATGGTTGATTTTTCGGAGCGACTCATCGTTAACCACGATGCGCACATTAACCCTACCACCAGCAGCGCAACCGGGATGATCCTGTCACGGCCAGAATAATTTTTTACAGATCTTTCCATAAGTCTTTTGATTCGTTTGAGTAACAGATTTTTATTTTCAGCAAGCGATAATGCTATACCTGCCTGACTAAGTCTTGCTTCTTCCAATTGTACCAATGCCGCTGCATATAGTTTCGCATTGCCGGTGCGACTCACCACAGCATCATCACAACAATGTTCCCGCTCGTTACGAATGATAGTTGATAAAATCCATACGAAGGGATTGAAGAATAAGAATGCTTCCATGAACATCTGGAATAAATTCACGAGATAATCATGTCGTTTGATGTGAACGAGCTCGTGCAAAAAGATGGCTTCGAGTTGATCGGCAGTGAGTCCGCTGAGCATGCCCGTGGGTATAATGATCAGTGGTTTGATATACCCGAGCACAATCGGGGCGTGTATCCGTACTGATTGTGCCAACGCAATAGAACGGTGTATATTAAGTTGTGCAGCCAGTAATTGTATCCGCTCGTTCCATTCATCAGTCATAGCAAGCGAGTCTCTGCGCAGCACCGATACATATATACCGGCTCCGGCCACTCGCAGCAAAAAGAAAATAGCCCCGGCAAACCAGCAGACTATAAACCATTTCATGTTGGCATCCATAAACTGCCTGACGATTGCCAGTAAACTATCCGGAGTGTTGTCTGTGATATGATAGGTATAGCCTGATGATGCAGTGAGGGTATAAATCGCAGATGGTATATGTTCCGAAGTATATACCTGTGTGAACGTAATGCCAATGGTTGCTACCAGTATTAATAGTCCTGCTAATGCAACGCTATAGCGGTAACCGGATGCGCGCAAGGGTATAATTCTAAGCAACAGCGCTACGATGCCCGTTATGATAAGCCCCTGCCAAAGCGAATGAACGAGCGTCCATCCCAGTGCTTCCGCTATCGATGATGAAAGAAAATCAGGTATAGTCATGATTCACCTCCTTCAAGTTTTTCCAGGTATTTTTTGATCTCGTGAAGTTCTTCTTTCGAAGATTTTTTATT
>CAMLLI010000267.1 GCA_946480685.1 uncultured Flammeovirgaceae bacterium
GAGCAGTATATGCGACCGATGAGAAATCATTTCGTGCTGTAGTAGAACAATCCAAGACGGCCTTTAAAGAATGGCGCAAGTGGCCTGCACCAAGACGTGGTGAAGTAGTGCGACAGATCGGAGAAGCGCTGCGTCAATATAAAGAACCACTGGGTAAACTGGTGTCGTACGAAATGGGTAAGTCATACCAGGAAGGACTGGGTGAAGTACAGGAGATGATCGACATCTGCGATTTTGCTGTAGGACTTTCACGTCAGTTACACGGACTCACCATGCACTCGGAGCGACCTAATCACCGAATGTATGAACAGTGGCACCCAATCGGTATCGTAGGAATTATATCAGCCTTTAATTTTCCCGTAGCTGTGTGGTCATGGAACTCGATGCTTGCGTGGGTATGCGGGGATGTTTGTATCTGGAAGCCTTCGGAGAAAACTCCGCTGTGCAGTATAGCATGCCAGATCATTGTGCAGCAAGTGTTTGAAAAGAACGAAGTACCGGAAGGTGTATCATCTCTGATCAACGGTGATTATACAGTAGGACAATGGCTTGCACAGGATGAAAATATACCCCTGGTTTCTGCGACCGGCTCAACCCGAATGGGTAAAGCAGTAGCCAGTACGGTGAGTGAGCGTTTGGGAAGAGCATTACTTGAATTGGGTGGTAACAACGCCATCATCGTAACCGAACATGCAAACCTGGATATAGCAGTTCGCGGTGCATTGTTCGGAGCAGTAGGTACTGCCGGTCAGCGCTGCACCACTACACGAAGACTTATTGTACAGGAAAGTGTATACGATGAAGTAAAGAATCGTCTTTCAAAAGCCTATGCACAATTAAATATAGGCAACCCGCTGGATACACAAAATCATGTTGGGCCTCTTATTGATAAACAAGCCGTGAAGTTGTACGAAGACGCGCTGAAGAAGATTAAGAAGGAAGGCGGTACATTTGTAATTGCCGGTGGTGTGCTGGAAGGAAAAGGATACGAATCCGGATGCTATGTAAAGCCTGCGGTTGCTGAAGTAACAAACGACCTGAGCATTGTGCAGCAGGAAACTTTTGCACCGATCCTGTATCTGATCAAGTATAAAACACTTGAGGAGGCTATCGAAATACAAAACGGAGTGAAGCAGGGTTTGTCATCATCTATCATGACCTCGAACATGTATGATATGGAACGCTTCCTCTCACACGAAGGCTCCGATTGTGGTATTGCCAATGTAAACATCGGCACATCGGGCGCAGAAATCGGAGGAGCTTTTGGTGGCGAAAAAGAGACCGGTGGTGGTCGTGAATCAGGTTCTGATGCCTGGAAAGTGTATATGCGCAGGCAAACCAACACCATAAATTTTGGAAACAGCCTTCCTTTGGCTCAGGGAATCAAATTTGATATTTAGAGCCTTTTGCAAATAAGTATCAATACTGTATTTTTATAAAGCATTAACTAACTATGGCAGGAAAAAAATATCGTACCGTCATGCTCATTGATGATAATGAGATAGACAACCTCATTAATCAGAAGATGATAGAAGCGGCTTCTGTGACTGAGAACATTTATACGCATACTGGTGCTAAGAGTGCTATTGAATTCTTGAAAAACATGGAGAAGCTCGATGTAGCCGACCAGGTTTTACCGGATGTGATTTTCCTCGACATTGATATGCCGCTCATGGACGGGTTTCAGTTCTTGGATGAATTCGAAAAACTTTCGAATACAGCAAAGAAAAAATGTAAGATCGTTATGCTTACATCTTCTATTAACCCGCAGGATTTTAACCGTTCTAAAAAATACGACAACGTAAAACTATACCTCAACAAGCCGCTTTCGCACGAGAGCATTGTGAAGCTCGAAGTATAGTATAACTGACTTTATAAATTCCACCAAAAAAACAAAAGCCCGCACATTGCGGGCTTTGTCATTATATGGGTTGTTTGACTTACTATATTTCTGTAAGCAGGTTTACAAAACGGTCGTCCAGCTTTACCAGTTTGGTAGGAGCAAAGTACGATACGTTCAACGAGTTAAGACGTGGAATCACAGCGCTGATCTTCTTCGCTTTCTCTTTCTTCGCTTCACTTGTAGAGATCTTCAATATCTTTAAGAAGAGCTGAATGTTTTCGCAGCTGTCTTTTCCGAACAAACGGATCTGGCGCTGGATACTATTGGAAAGCTGGTTGAAGAGTTCAACATCGCGCATCAACGTATATTGAAGTGCGAGCAGAGACTTTATCTCCAACTGTGCATACGGATATTTCTTGAGACTCACATCGTTGAGCAAACCGTTGATGAGGCGTGCCGATTCATCAAATTTACCGATGTAGTACGATGACAGCGCGCGGTATACTGTATATACAATGTGCTTCGGTACATCCATCGTATCAATTTCATAGTCGATAAATATACTTTCGTTTTCAGCGTATAGTTCTGCTTCCGTATTGGTGCGCAGGTGTCTGTCAAGTTTAGACAATAGAAACTGAGCCGGGAACGTATAGGTTGAATAGTTCACCATCAGGTTGGCGCAGGCATCGTTTACTTCTTCGTAATACTTTTCTGCCTGGCGGTATACCTTATAGTGGTTGTAGTATTCAAGTTTCAGGAACTCGAACACCAGGTTGATGTGGTAGTAGATTGAATCGAGGTGATAGCTTTCGAAGATCTTCTGCACTTTGTCAAAGATATCTTCAATCGATTCGCCTTCCTGGTTCATGTTATCATCTACCTCTACAAACAAACGGTGGAAGATATACATGCAGCTCTGGTATACATACAACCGGTGCGATTCGTATAGCTTGGCAACGTTCTGCATTTCTTTCATCAACAAGCCCAGGCCCAGCTTCTCCACTTCACCACCGTTCAGCATATAGTCGCCATACTTCTTAAAGTAATCGGCAAGCAAGTCTTCGGCTTTGTCAACGGCCAGCATATACGCCACATGGCGGTTATACAATTGCGAGTACTGAAAGTAATCGGGCGAGTTGATGTTGAGTTTCTTGAGTGACTTGTAAATGATGGTCAGCTCGTTCGCGAGATCATAATCCAGAAGTTCTTTCTCCAGTTTTTTAAGAGTGGCAACAGAGATTGCTTTCTTTTTGGTAAAGAGTACTTCGGTAATGTTGGCAACTTTACGGAGAACATCTGTACGCGGACTTTCCAATTGTCCCATCAGGTATTCTTCGATCTTGAGATTAAGTCGCGAGCGCAAAGTATAATACGCGTTAGCGTTTACTTCCAGCTCCGACATAATTTTGTTATCGGAAAGTTGTCGTTCACGGAGTGACTTCAGCAGGTATGCTGATTTCTCAGCGTTGCTCTCAATGAGCGAGTCATGAATCGCCTTGAAGTCTTTCTCTGATAATTGCTTAATAATGTTCTTGAGTTTCGCCATGTCGGACAGTTAACATCCTGAAAATTTACAAAATTTATTACATGTTCCAATATTGACAAGCTTTGTCAAGAATAAATCTTACCATGAAGTTTGTAGTTTTACCCCGACACGAAGCACCGAAAGACTTTGATCAGGAAATTTACCATACTATGCGTTGTCATGCTGCTGTCAGGATACCTCAAAGCACAGCTCTCCTCCGAGCGAAGTGCATGGAGCAGTCTGTCGAAACAAAAATGGGTGCGAGCACATGAACAACTAAAAAAAATTCTTGATAAGGACACTGCGAATGCCGCAGCACATTATGTGATGGCCCACTACTTTTTTGCTCCGGCCAATCCGCAGTTTCACATCGACTCCGCTTATCTTCATGCGGTGGCTTCCCTCCACGACTATAGCAGACTTACTCCGAAACAGCGTGAAAAAATGAAGCGTTTTCCGCTAGACAGTATGATAATCATACGTCTTGTTCAGCAGGTTGACAGTGCCGCTTTTCATCGCGCGCAACAACTTAATACTGAGGCTGCTTATACTTATTTTATAGATGTATTCCCCTCGGCCCGCGAGCGTTCGGAGGCACTGAAACTACGTGATAAAGCGGCCTTCGCGGAGGCACAAACGATCAATACACACCAGGCATTTTCATCCTATATATATAAGTATCCGGATGGAAGCAAGCTCGCAGAATCCAGGTCGCTCTATGAAAAGTTACTCTTCGAAGAAAAGACCCGCGATAAACGTTTGGAGAGTTATGAAATATTTCTGCGGGTACATCCGCACACCACGCATCGGAAGGAAGCCGAGCAACATATTTTTGAAATTGCTACCGCTTCGGGAACGATTGAAAGCTTCCGTAATTTTTTACAACGGTATCCCCAGAGCATGTTTCGCGAGCGTGCCGAACAAATTTTGTACTACCTGCAGGCCGAAGAACCACCAGCCCAACCGTTGCAAGGTGGTGCGGCCGACTCCAGCAATGTCTACACATCCTTGCCGCGCCACTACCTCGTTCCGTTTTTGCAACAGAATGGCTTTGGGTTTATGGATGAGAATGGAAGTGAAGTAATTGCTCCGGAAGTTGATGAGCTGAACGATGAATACCGCTGTGGTAATATTGATGAAGATGTAGTGGTGTTGCCGGGCCGAGTAGTAAGTCGTACCGGTACACTGGTATATAAAGGAGAAGTTACTTCCGTAGATGACCTCGGCTCCGGTTTTCTGCTCATTGAAAATCAGCACTGCATAAAGGTGATGCATAAGACCGGATTCAACCCGGGAGATCCATGTGTAGAAGACGCGAAGGTGCTGAATGGAAAACTGCTCGCACTGAAGAAAGATGGAAAGTGGTCCGTTCGTACATTGACCGGTTTGCAACTGCTACCCTTCGAATGGGACAATATAGCCTACGCAGGCGATGTACTGATCTTTCAACGCGACAATCAATTCAGGCTCGCCACAACGGATGCTATAGCCGCTATTGCCAACCAGGAGTTGCCCCGGCTAAAAGATGCATTTGAGGAAGTGAAGCCCTGGCCCAACGGACGCATCTGGGCACGTGCCGGAAAATTTGAAGGTGTATTCGATCAGCAACTCAATGTATATATACCTTTCAAGGAACAACGACTGCTGCCCGCATTCTTTGGTGCGCAGGCTCATGAAGAAAATCAATGGCTGCTCTATAATACAGAGGGTGAATCCACTGAGCCGTGTGATACAGTATTGGTCAGCAAGCCGTGGGCTACAGCACGCGTTCAAAAGAAGTGGCGTCTATACCTACCGTTGCAACAGCTTTCTCCGCGGGCCACATACGACTCTGTTTTTTTTGCAGGCACATTTGCCATCGGTACACGAAACGACAGCACCTTTATACATGGCACCGAAGGAAAGACACTGCTGAAAATAAAAGGTCTTGCGAAAATAGAATTTGTTCCGGCACAGGACTCATCTGCGTTCTTTATACTCGATCACGGAGACAAAAAGATTTTATATAATCATACCGGACAAAAGCTCTTCGCAGTAGTATATGATCGCATTCACCATGCCGGCAAAAATATATTTGTTGTTACCAAACGCGATAAGAAAGGGCTGGCCGCTGCCGATGGAAAATTACTGCTGCCGGTAGAGTATGATGCCATTGGTATGGAAAGTCAGGGAACGGTATCGTTGCTGAAAGCCAAAAAGTTTGGACTATACGATGTACAGCGCAAGAAACTGATTAAGCCGGAGTATGGTAAAAACCTGTCGCTATATAATGAACGCGTACTCGTTGCGTTGAAGAATGGCTCGTATGGTTTTATAGGATGGGACAATAAACCGCTGAGTAATTTTGAATTTGCCGAAGTGCAGCCATGGAACGATACACTTGCCTGGGTAAAAAGGAATTTCATGTGGATGCTGTACAACCTGAAAACCAAAAAGACGCAACTCGACAAGATCAGGAACCTGAAACTGATATTGGACAAGACAAACGAACGACTTGCCATTGTACAGCAGGACAATGCCTATGGTGTGATACACAGTACGAAGGGCATGATCATCCCGTTAAACTTCAGTGATATTGTTAACGTGGGCTCCGCAGAAAAGCCTTTGTATTTTACAGAGAAGCATGTGGAGGAGGCTTCTGTTTTTGTGGTGATCTACTACAACCACGAAGGCAAATTTTTGCGCAAGGAAATTTATGAGCAGGATGACTATGAGAAAATCTATTGCTCCGATCACAAGTAATAACCGGTAAAACGGTTCAACAGCTTTTTTAGTAATTTCGATTTTCCGTTCGGATTTTTTCGCTCAACTCTGCATTCTGTTTTTAACCCAAATTGAATGATGATGAAATATAGTTTCATGCTCGTGATGGTTGCCTGTGCGTATGGGATAAAGGCACAGCCCGCAACACAAAAGACGTATTGCAACCCGATGGATATTAACTATCGGTATAACTACGAACAACTCAACGATAGTATATCATACCGCTCTGGGGCCGATCCGGTTATTGTGAATCACAAAGGTGAGTTCTATTTGTTCGTGACGATTTCCGGAGGTTACTGGCACTCCAAAGACCTCGTAAACTGGAACTATATTGTGCCGAACAAGTGGCCGATGGAA
>CAMLLI010000268.1 GCA_946480685.1 uncultured Flammeovirgaceae bacterium
ATACGTTGAACGTTTTTTAGACGAGCGATTTTCTTTCTTTAATTCCATGTAACGGGAAACACTCACGTTCACCAGTGCAAACATATCTCTCCGCTTACCGGGTATATCGTATAGTGTTTGGTAAGCGTTAACACGTTGCATATATTCATCCGTACGCGGATCAAAGATTCCATAGTTCATCCGTAGATCGAGCGACATCATCCAGTCATCCGACACTTCCCAGTCAGAGCGAAATCCGAGCAAGGCAAACACCTGGTACGACTTGAAATCTTTTTTATCAGCTATAGTATATTTCGATATCGCAGGACTCACCACGCCATCGTAAACAATGGTATAGTCGGAGGGAAGTATAGGATAGACTTGTGTCGGGAACGTAAGTTTGGTTTCTTCGTGACTTACAGTTTCTTTACCATTCATCAGGAATGCAAAACTTCCGCCAGCCGTGAGACTTAATTTAAAGAAGGCGAGATCAATGATATGAAGCTTCAGCGCGACCGGCAGATTGATGTAACTGAGGTTTATCTTGCGTGTTCCTTGCTGTCCACCAACGGTATTTGTAACATAGAAGTTCTGCCCTATATTTACCAGGCCGGGGTTGATGAAGAAGCCATATCCTTCAAAGTCCAATCCGTAATTTAATGAGATCGGAGCAAATTTGATATCATACCGGTTTCTATAACGCGGGTCTTTGCTGATACCATCATCCCACGTATAGCTTGATGTCATTCCGGTGCCAATACCCAAATAAAGCGTGCGCGTTTGTGCGTGACTGAAAAAAATCGAAAACACTGCGATTAAAAAAATAGAAAGCCGGATCATTACAATACTTCACGGTTTAGCTACAGGCGGCAAAATAAGCAATTAATGCAGTAGGTTTAATTTTAAGCGGTGCCATGTGATAATTATGTCAAAATTGTATTAAATCGCACTCCTTGTTACTCAAAAAGGGGATATGCAGAACTACTTTCAAGGCCTGAAACTTCGCGGAAATATCTATATAGTGTTGGTGCTCCGATTACTGCTGGCCATGCTGTTGTATACCCTCTGCCGATTGGGTTTCTACCTGTTCAATAAAAGTTATTTTACCGATATCACAGGCGATGATCTGCTGCGCATCTTCGTTGGAGGACTTCGCTTCGATCTCTCCGCTGTCCTCTATACCAATGCGCTGGTTATCCTGCTAAGTATAATTCCGTTGCAGGTGCGTTTTCATCAGGTGTATCAGCGTATAGTGATGTGGTTGTTTTTCATTTTTAATGGCATAGCGCTGGCAGCAAACGTTTCTGACTTTATATACTTCCGGTTTACCGGCAGGCGCACTACGGCCGATGTGTTTAAACAGTTTGAAAATGAACAGAACATGAGCAGCCTCTGGTTGAGTTTTCTGCTGGACTACTGGTATGCCGTTGTATGCTGGATCGCCCTTATTGCGTTGATGGTTTGGCTATACCGGTGCATCAAACTGCAAGGCCCGATGATAAAGAATAAAATTGTTTTTTATGTCGGTGGACTCTTAATGATGCTGCCTGTTATATACCTGGTGATAGGAGGGCTGCGCGGTGGTTTTGCGCATAGTACACGTCCTATAACGTTGAGTAATGCCGGCGAGTATGTAAAAGATCCGAAGGCAATAAGCATTGTGCTCAATACACCGTTTGCTTTACTGCGCACATTTGGTAAAACCAAAATACAAAAAGCAACTTACTTTGCAGACGAACAGCAGCTTTCAAAAGTATATACACCTGTACATATACCGGTTGATACGGTTGCATTCAGACCCGACAACGTAGTGGTAATTATACTGGAAAGTTTCTCGAAAGAGTTCTTCGGTGTATTCAATAAAGAAAAAGAGAATGGCGCCTATAAAGGATATACTCCATTCCTTGATTCACTCACACAACACAGTCTTACGTTTCAATATTCATTTGCCAACGGTCGTAAATCCATTGATGGTTTACCTTCGGTGATCAGCAGTATACCTTCACTTGGACTTCCTTATTTTTTGTCTCCGTATTCCGGCAATAAGATAAACAGCCTTGCTTCGTTGTTAAAGCCTCAGGGCTATCACACTTCGTTCTTTCATGGTGCTCCTAATGGGTCGATGGGCTTCCAGGCATTTATGAACCTGGCCGGTGTTGATCAATACTATGGCATGACCGAGTATGCTAATGACAATGACTCTGATGGCATGTGGGGTATATGGGATGACAAATTCTTTAACTTCTATGCCGATAAGCTGAATGAATTTCAACAGCCCTTCATGAGTTCGATCTTTTCGGTATCATCACACCATCCGTTTAAAGTGCCGCAGGAGTTTGAAGGTAAATTTAAAGGCGGTCCGCTCGTGATTCATAAATGTATCGAGTATACCGATTACTCGTTGAAGAAATTCTTCGAGAAAGCTTCGAAGATGCCATGGTATAAGAATACACTATTTGTAATTACGGCTGATCACACGTCATCTGAGATACAGTTTGATGAATCGCGTACAGCCTGGGGATTCTACTCGGTACCGGTGATCTTCTTTACACCTGATCATAGTCTGAAAGGATATTCTGATCAGTTGGTACAGCAGATCGATATTATGCCCTCGGTGTTAGGACACCTGCATTTCAGTAGCCCATACGTTGCGTTCGGCCGCGATATATTTCGCGAGAACTCAGTACCTGCAGCCTTCAATTACAAAGACAATGTATACCAGCTTCTGGAAGGCGATTACCTGATTCAGTTTGACGGAGCCAAAACAGTGGCGCTATATAATTTCAAAACTGATAAGATGTTAACGAAAGATGTTAAAGACGAACAGCTGGAAGTAAAGAATGGGATGGAGGAGAAGATCAAGGCTGTCATTCAGCAGTATAATAACAGACTTGTGGAAGACCGGTTTACTGTTAAAGAGATGGCTACTCCCTAGGCAGTAAACGAATCAAGTCTATAACATCCCCGTATCTCTTAGATTTTCCAACGTCTAAATATCTACGCACTTTGATGACAAGTGCACAGGCATTGTTGTTTAACGGGCAAGGACAAAGTATATCACATGGAGTCGCTATTTCCGATAGGGCCGGTGCTGCCGGAAGGTTTCAGTTATTTTCCGGATTATCTGACATCACAAGAAGAAGAGATGTTGGTGAACGCGATTGGTGAACACGAGCTTCATACTTTTATGTTTCAGGGATATGAAGCAAAAAGAAAAGTAGCAAGCTTTGGTTATGACTATAATTTCTCCAACAGAAGTCTCACGAAGGGGAAAGATATACCCGAAGCTTTTCAACCGCTGATAATGCGTATCGCCAGACAGCTTTCTATTGAGTCGCAGCATTTCGCGGAGCTGTTACTAACGGAATACCCGGCCGGCGCCGTTATAAACTGGCATCGGGATGCTTTTCCGTTTGAGCTCATTGCAGGTGTATCGCTGTTATCAGACTGTATATTTCGTCTCCGTCCACACGATAAAATGAAACAGGGCAGACGTTCCATCATTTCGATTCCGGTTCGAAGGCGTTCGCTCTATATTATTCAAGGCACGGCACGAAGCGAGTGGGAGCACAGTATTTTGCCCGTTAACACAACACGATATTCCATTACCCTGCGAACATTAAAAACCGATATATAGTCTGGAGCAAAAATCTGTATTCAGGTGTGGTTATTCAATAGCCAGCACATAAAAATATTTAAGCTGCGATGCCCGGCTCTTCGGATCAAGAAAGCTTCCTTTCGGTTTTGATACGCGATAATTATATACCTGTTTGGTAATGGAGTAACGAATGCCACATCGGTCGAGTTCGGCTTTGCCGTTCGCTCCGGTGCAGATCCATATCGGGTGCTTGATCGTTGTGAGCTTTTGTACCGGTATATCTGCAAGCAGGGATGCTGAATAAAAATCAAGACTGTTGCTGCGTTCGTAATCTTCCAAATAATATAGTCTGCTGCGATCGATGTGCAATTGAAGTATATCTTTGGCCAGGGGCTCACCAGCCTGGTATGCCAGCAACTGTGGATAGAAATGAAAACTGAGCAGCGTATTACAAAACAGTGCCATGCAAATGGACAGCATGACTACGCGTTGCTGCACGGTTGCTTCCTGCTGAAAGTGGAAATATAGTATACCCGGTAACAGCAAGAGCGGTATAACGAGGAAATTCTGTAGCGGAAAGATCCACATCATGAGCATAGTCATGCCAATCAAAAGTATACCAGCCTGAATAATCTGTGTGATGAACAGATCACGTTGTTGTCGCCTGCGAAGCGAACTCGTAAGATACCCGGCCAGCAATATTGAAAACAACGGTAACAGTATATTCAGGTAATGCGGCAGTTTAAAATTGGAAGCTGAGATGATGATGAAAATAATCGTGACGGTACCGAACGTGATGAACTCGCGTTGTGAGCTATAGCGGAATTTTTTGCGAATGAATTTTTTAAGCCGCTTCCAATACGCTGCAATGGTAAGCAAGCTCCACGGTATAAATGCCCAGAGAAATGTATGCAGGAAGAAGAACGGATCGCCCTGTGCGACCGCTCCGAATTTTTCACCCGCCAGTCGTTCAGTGTTTTGTGACCACAGTATGAATCGCACTCCGGATATAGCTGATTGACCGTGGATAATTTTTTCAGGATGAAGATCAAACTGTATATAGTAACAGTATAGCACAGGACTAATCAGTATCAACACCAATACCGGTAACAACATCCATCTCCACTGCAGCAAAGTTGTCCAGTTGCGTTCATATAGTATATGGATAGCAACGGCTATGCCGGGCATCGCGATGCCAATCATGCCTTTGGTTGAAAATCCGCAGGCCAGTCCAACACCTGCCAGTACCAGGTTGTTCCATCGTAACGTTCTGGTAAAGGCTATGAGTTGCCAGATCGAAAATATGATAGACGATGTTAAGATGGCATCCATGCGAACATCGTGGTTCGCTAGTATAAATGAAAAGGAGGTGGCGAGTATAAATGCGGCCAGTCTTCCGGTCTCTTTGGAATACAGTAATTTTCCAAGCCTGTATGTAGCGTAGATGCCGAGTATGCTGAAAAGGAGGGAAGGAAATTTATACGCAAAGGAGTTTACCCCAAAGATGTGATAGGACCATGCAGCCAGCCAGAAATGTAAGTGCGGCTTGTCAAGATAGTCACGGCCCTGATCGATCAGTGAGGCATAATCACCCGTACGGAACATGTGTAACGCGATGTTGGCATGATGCGCTGCATCGTTATCCATGAGTGGAATGAACAATCCGCGGAGATAAATGACACCCAACAACGCACCGGCTAACAGATAAAATTTCTTCGACATTCGTTTCAAATAAGGATGCGTTAAAATAGTGTTCAGGTATTAAGCAAGTATTGTTAAAATGTGAAGTCATTGAAGCTGTGTATATGCCGGATACCGGATATTTAGTATGTTTGAAAGATCTTGTTGCTGCGATGAACAGCAGGGTATATGGAATCGTTTTCATCGCGAAAGACCTAATCAACAACAAAAGTGTCATACGTTTTAATCTTGGGAGCTACCAGCGATGTAGCCGTTGCCTGTGCGCACGAGTTTGCCACAAATGGATATAATCTTTACCTGGCCGGCCGCGATACCGATACACTCGGTATTATGGCGAATGATGCCGCGATCCGTCACCGTATAGAAGCAAAAGCATTGAAGTTTGATGCGCTTCAATCGGAAACACATCAGACGTTTTACGATTCACTGAATCCGAAACCGGATGTTACGGTTTGTGTATTTGGGTTGCTGGGTGATCAGCAACGTTCGGAGCAGGATTGGACTGCATGCGAAAAAGTTATTCACTCGAATTATACCGGGGCAGTTTCCGTTTTGAATGCTGTAGCGAATAACTATGAAGCAAACAAGAAAGGTGTAATTGTCGGGGTAAGTTCAGTTGCTGGAGAGCGCGGCAGGCAGAGTAACTATATATATGGAAGTGCTAAAGCGGGGTTCACAGCGTATCTCTCCGGACTTCGAAACAGACTTACCAAGAGCAACGTTCATGTAGTAACGGTAAAACCAGGCTTCATTAACACCCGTATGACGGAAGGATTGAAGTTGCCCAAACCGTTAACGGCAGAACCGGAGCATCTGAGTAAGGCGATCTTTAAAGCTGTTAAGAAAAGAAAAGATGTGATCTATGTACTTCCGGTATGGAGACTGATCATGTTAATCATCCGTAACATACCGGAAGGTATATTCAAGAAGTTAAAACTATAGCCTCAACAGCTATAGTTTTATTGATTCTATATTAAGCGAGGTTATGATAGACGGCTTGAACGTCATCATCACCTTCCAATACTTCAACCAGTTTCAATACTTCATCCTGCTGCTCTTCGCTTAGTTCCTTTGTCGTATTGGGTATATATTGAAGTTCGGAGCTTTTCGCCGGGATGATCGCTGCCCAAGGTCCCGTGGGGGATCTGACGGCGCG
>CAMLLI010000269.1 GCA_946480685.1 uncultured Flammeovirgaceae bacterium
GCGGGCTCAGAAATGATCCCGCTTAATTTTTTTCTATACTTTTCCCCGGACACTACTGGCTTCAAGCTGCTGGCTACTGGGGGAAGAGTAAAGCCACGCTATATACTTCTAAAACATTCTACTGCCTTCATTGCTTCCCGACTTCCTGACTTTCGGACTTCCCGACTTCCGGACTTTTTCTACTTTCGGACTCTTCTTACTTCTTACTCCTTACTTCTGACTTCCTACTCCTCTCTTCTTCACGTATATTTACTTTTCAACCCCACGCCTATGGCCAAGACTGCAAAAAAAGTTACTGCTAAAAAAACTGCGCTTACTGCTAAAAAGTTTATTCAACGACTAAAGGAATATCAGTCGGATGACGAGTTGAGGAAAATACTGAAGTACTTTAAATCGGAAGATGAATATAGTAAGGGGGATA
The DNA here is from genome assembly GCA_946480685.1 of uncultured Flammeovirgaceae bacterium. The sequence continues at coordinate 422 of CAMLLI010000269.1, forward strand.
AATTTATAGGTGTCCGTATGGGACAGGTGTTTGCTTTGGCAAAGGAGTTTATGGATATGGAGTTGACTGAAGTAGAAAAACTACTGGAGAATGCTATGCATGAAGTACGCGTGGGTGGCGTTAGTATATTAGACTTTCAGGCGCGTCAGAAAAAATTACCGGAAGAGAAACGGAAAGCGTTGTTCGATCTCTATATAAAACGTCACGATCGCATTAACAACTGGGATCTCGTGGATCGCTCGGCACCCTATGTAGTCGGTGGCTACTTATATGACAAGCCTCGCGATATACTCTATAAACTTGCGCGTTCCAAAAATATGTGGGAGCGAAGAACAGCCATCGTCAGTACGTACTTCTTTATACGACAAGGTGATGTTGAAGATACATTTCGCATTGCCGAGATGTTGCTAAAAGACAAAGAAGACCTCATTCACAAAGCAACGGGAAGCTGGCTTCGTGCTGCCGGCGGCAAAAGCCCCGAACAACTCATTATGTTCCTCGACAAACACGCTGCCATAATGCCACGCGTTGCACTTCGCTACGCGATTGAACACTTGAGCAAGAAGCAGCGGGAGCTATACATTGGGAAGTAGCTGCGAGAAGGGCCGCTGGCTGCTAGCTGCTGGTTGCAGGGGAAAGGCAGCTGCGCGGAATGAGAGAAAAAAAAATTGTTGGGTTGCAGGAAGATATAGTTATATGGAGAGGTAATTCTGTATGACATCTTTTTGTCGTATTCGCCCCGTTTAAATGTCGCTTTTGCATGACCGGCAGTATGCTGCACTGCTGTACTTTTACATCATCAAACAACGAAACATTTAAACGTCACACTAAAACATTATAGACTATGGAAACCGCAACAATCCAACAGCCAAAAACATTTTCGAAAGCAGCACTTTGGACAGGCCGCATCATCAGCGGACTATGTATACTCTTCTTACTCTTTGATGCGATTATGAAGATAATCCGTGAATCGCACTCCGTAGAAGGCACCACACAACTCGGGTTCTCCGACAGTGCCGTAATACCAATCGGTGTTGTGCTACTCATCTGCACCATACTATATATTATACCGCGCACTGCAGTTATTGGCGCTATATTTCTGACCGCTTACCTCGGAGGTGCAACAGCCATCATGGTACAAGCCAAACTCCCTATATATTTCTCGATAACCTTCGGAGTTCTGGTGTGGCTCGGACTATACCTACGCGATGCGAGAGTACGCACACTTGTAGTAGGAAGCGAAAAATAGCCTATAAGGCTGCTGGCTCCTGGCTGCTGGCTACAGGAAAATACTGCTAAATGAATACAAGATATATTCTTGTACCGCGTAACTGTATTCTCCTGTAACCGGCAGCACTGCATTTCCCCTGTAGCCAGCAGCTTGCAGCCAGCAGCTATTTCATTCCGATCGCAGCGACTTCACCGGGTTAGCCAAAGCCGACTGAACTGCCTGCACACAAATGGTGGCCAGTGCGATGAACAACGCTATACCGCCGGATAGTGCAAATATCCACCACGAGAGCTCTATTTTGTAAGCAAATTTCTGCAGCCATTGGTACATGGCATACCCGGCCAACGGAGTGGCTATACAAAATGACACCAGTACGAGCCTGAGAAAATCCTGCGACAGCAGTCGTACGATGTTTGTTACCGTAGCGCCCAATACTTTGCGTATACCAAATTCTTTTGTGCGCTGCTCGGCAGAGAACATTACGAGTCCTAATAATCCCAGGCACGATATAAGTATAGCCAGTATAGCAAATGCATTGGAGAGCTTGGTCACGACCTGTTCATTGCGATACAATTTTTCATACTCCTGATCGAGGAACTGGTACGCAAATGGAAAGTCAGGGTTGATCGTTTTATATACCTGGTCAAGACTGGCCAGCGCCTCCTTTGTTTTACCGGGTTCCGTGCGAACCATAATTACTCCGAAGTATTCATATTCTTTTACATCCACAATGAGAGGCTTGATGGGTTCGTGCAGTGAATGCGTGTGGTAATCTTTTAATATACCTATAATATGTCCCTTCTTCTGCCAAGCCGAAATCCATTTACCAATCGGATCTTTTATTCCCATTTGCTTTACAGCTTCTTCGTTGATCATGAAGGCCGATGTATCGGTAGTAACTTCCCTGGAGAAGCCGCGTCCGTCAGCAACTTTCAGATTCATGATCTTCAGAAAATCGAAACCGACCGATACAGGTTTAAAGCCCACGGAAGTTCCCTTTTCTTTTCCTTCCCATTTTATAGCATCATCCTCTATATCATTTGTTTCAGCTACGCCATCCTGATCGTCTACGACAAACCCCATGGCATGTGGAGCTTCGCTGCTGCGATCTACCATCGCTATACCGGGCATTTTCTCAGCCGTATTCTTAAACGCCAGGTATTTATCCGGCTTGGACAATTCACCTTCAACACGTATATAGATAAGATTCTCGCGATCGTATCCAAGATGCGATGTCTGTATATAATTCGTTTGTCGTGATATAACCATGGTAACGATCAACAACACAATGGAAATCGCGAACTGAAAAACAGCTAGTCCTTTGCGGAACCACAGCGCACTGCTTGTGAAACGCATTACTCCTTTCAGTATACGCGCTGGTTTTAACGAAGACAGAAACAACGCCGGGTAACTCCCAGCAACTACACCGGTAAAGATGATGAGTGCCGGCAACAACCACCATAAGGAACGATCTGCCAGAGGCGAAACAATTTGTTTGCCGGTAAATATATTGAAGGCGGGCAGCAGTACATGCAACAATATCAATGACAGTAATAACGCCAGGAATGAAAGCACAATCGATTCACCAAAGAATTGCCCGATAAGACTGCCGCGTGTAGAACCTATCACCTTGCGAACTCCTACTTCTTTAGCACGCTTCACCGAGCGTGCTGTAGAGAGATTCATAAAGTTGATGCAGGCTATAACAAGTATAAATATAGCCACGCCACTAAAGATGCGTATATATTCGATTCGTCCACCGGAAGGCTTTCCATTCACAAAATTAGCTACCAGGTATTGATCACGATACGGCTGCAGGCCAAGTTCTATTTTAAAAGGTTCGTTCTTGTCCAATTGCGTTTGTACAAAGCGGTTGATCTTTGCTTCTACACGTTTCGCATCAGCGCCTTCGTGTAGCTGTAGCGTTGTAAGCACGTTACCTGACGCCCAATCAAGCCGTGTCATGTGCGACTCCCAGTTAATGAGGAAATCAAATTTGAGGGAGCTGTTCATCGCTACATCTTCAAATACAGCGGTTACAACAAAGTCGAGACGGTTTTCGTATCGTAAACTTTTACCAATAGCGTTCTGCGGTGTATCAAAAAACAGGGTGGCCATTTTCCTGGATATAGCTATACCACTTAAATCGGCTAATGCGGTTTTCGGATCGCCCGCTATAACAGGATAATCAAACATCCGAAAAAAATCTTTACCTGCGCGCGAGCCTTCCAGCTTGTGCAGCTTATCTCCCACCCGGAATGTTTCCGCATGGCCCCATGGAAGTTCATACCCTGTAGCATAAAAATTTATATACTTTACTTCCGGCACAGCCGCCTGTATATCTGTTAATGGAATATAGGTTCGATTATCACGACTGCGAATGGGTGTAGTGTACGAACCTGTAACCGAACTATTCGTTCGTACAGTCTGGTATATGTTATAGAGACTGTCACCATTCGCGTGAAAATTATCAACGCTGCGTTCATCGTTTACCCAGAGAAAAATGAAAAGGCAGCATGTCATGCCGAGCGCCAGGCCGGTAATGTTCAGGAACGAAAACATTTTATACCGGCTTACATTGCGGGCAGCAACAACCAGGTAGTGTTTATACATATTCATAGATAGTATAGGAGTTGAGGTGGATGATCGTCTTCTTTTAATAGCGAACGGTTTTATAAAACCGAGTACGTTATAGATATAGTCTTGCCTCGCTTTTTTAACACCGTACTTCTCTACCTGGTAGTCAAACTCTTCTTCCAGGTCGCCTTGTATTTCTTCGCTTACATGTGGAGCGCAGTACCATTGTAACAAGCGTGTAGCCCACCGTGGTGGAACAGGTTTCGTATAGCGGGGTTTCATAGATCAGTAATGAGTTTCATAGAGGAAGGCAACAAGTTCCAGAGGTTGGTTCGCACCACCTGTATATCGCGTAGCGTCTGGCGGCCATAAGCGGTAATCGAAAAAATTCTTTTTCGCCTGCCACCACGCTCGGGAGTAGGATCGCCCATGCGAGAGGCAATCATACCTTTATCTTCCAGGCGGTGCAAAGCAGCATGCACCTGGTTAAGCCGCACACTGCGACTCGTCTGCTCTATAATTTCATGCGTAATGTTTACACCATACGCCTGGCGATCCAGCATCGCTACCACCAGCAGTACAATCTCTTCAAACTCTCCGAGATACGTTCGTTTCATAGGACACGAGTTATTTACTCTATTTTTGCTGACCAAATACCCGGCCATAAGCAAAACATTGATTTCAGAAGGATTTTAAACTTTTAAGAGATCTATAGAAAGGCTATGCGTCCGGAAACATTACACATTCGTCCGTAACCGGAGTGATATCTGCAACGATACCTTACATAGCTCCGTTCTATTCACCGGGATGTTTTACATTTAGAGAATTTCCTGCACATGAGCACTACGGCTAACCGTATTCTGTCTTCACTGCTTACAGTAGCCATCACGTTGGTTTGGCTCATCAACGGATTATTTTGCAAAGTGCTAAACTATGTACCGCGCCACCGCATGATCGTTGCGCGCATCCTGGGCGAAACACATGCGGCCATACTCACAACCGCTATCGGACTATCCGAAATCCTGATGGCCATCTGGATTATGAGTGGTGTCAAATCGCGCTGGTGCACACTGCTACAGATAGCCGTGGTAGCAATTATGAATATACTTGAATTTATACTCGTGCCCGACCTTCTTCTGTTCGGAAGGTTCAATGCGGCCTTTGCCACTGTTTTTATACTGGTAGTATATGCCAATGAATTTGTGTTTCACAACGACCGCGGCCTTCAGTATATATTCATCGGTAATCGTAAATATTCATGAGCTGCTGACATGGTATCCTTCCTCAAAAATCATCCGTTCGCTGTTGAAGCATTCTTCAAAACATCGCTGGTATTAACGTATGCTGTTCCGAAGGAAGCGGTCGTTCCTTTACTACCGGAATGCCTTACACCTGATACCTTTCAGGATACGTGGGCCTTTGTAGCAGTAGCCCTCGTGAAAACAAAAGACCTGCGGCCAAAAGGATTTCCCTCATACCTTGGAAATGATTTTATACTTACCGGGTATCGCATCTTTGTACGCTATACTACAAGCGAGGGAAAACGCCTGCGCGGACTCTATATACTTCGTTCTGAAACGAATAAATCGCGCATGAGTTTTTTCGGAAATATATTTACGCACTATAACTATAAAACCACCGATATAGATTTTACTACTACCGGAAATATACTGAATGTAAAATCCATTCAATCGAAACTGAACATTACCGTAGATCTAGATGAAACAAGCGATATACCATTACCCGCCGGTTCGCCTTTTCGCGAATGGAAAGAAGCGAGGCGCTTTGCCGGTCCGTTGCCGTTTACCTTTACATACGATGCTGCCACCAGGAGCGTACTGATCATAGAAGGAGTCCGTGAAGACTGGACACCACGACCAGTACGTGTACTCCAGCATGAGTCAGGCTTCATTGATCAATTGAATCTGAAGCCGATCGTACTCGCCAATGCCTTTGTCATTAAAGATATTCCGTACTACTGGAAGAAAGGGAGAATTGATCTATGGAAACCATAACGCGAAAACCGCTTCAGGGTGTGATCAACATCATCCGGTTCAACTGGCATTTCTATATAATTGCCTTTATACTGATTTGCGGATTAACAATAGCCAATGTATTTCTGCCAGACGCTGTGCAGTGGGTGATTCCAACGTTAATCATGCTTATTCTGTTCAGCATTGCGGTCTCGCTGGCTATAT
>CAMLLI010000270.1 GCA_946480685.1 uncultured Flammeovirgaceae bacterium
CTCTCGCTTAGCGCGTTCAGCAGGTTTACCACTTTTACATTGGTGTAGTAATTTTTGGTTGATGGTGGCTTCAGAACACTTGGGTGCTCTACTATTTTCTTCACTACAATTTGCTGCATGCGATCATATACTGCCTGCAAATTCGGTGTAAGTGTAACCTCCTGCATGTTCTCGGCAGCTGCATCAGCCGCTTTTGCAAATACAGATACTTTACCGGTTGATACGGCTACTATAATTTCTTTAGACTTTCGATGTGCCTTGATGCGAAAGCTTGTACCCAGCACTTTGGTTGTTACTTCATTGGTATATACCAGGAAGGGATGTGCTGCATCTTTCGCGATTTCAAAAAATGCTTCGCCTGAAAGGCAGATCTCACGTTTATCGCCAAACTGTTTAGGATATTGAATTTCACTGCCGGGCTCAAGCGATATAACGCTGCCATCCTCCATGGTAATTTTTTCAACGTGCGTCTGTCCGTTAAAGATCTTTACCCAACTGGTATCCGGCTGTTGCACAAAAGCGGTTTCAGGTTGAGGCTGTGAACGCTGTGTATAAACCAGTATCCCTACCGTTGCAAGCAACAGGAAAGAAGCGGCAGTATACCACACAAACCGCCAGGACTTGTTGCCCTTTGCTGTGATCGCATCGTTACGATCGATCCACATTTTTTCCGGCTCGGGTATAGTTTGCTCCAATATCTTCTTAAAGATTGCCTCAGACTTTGCCTGTGCTGCCAGGTCGGGCACCTTGCTGTGTAGCATTTCAGCACGCAGTTCTTCCGAGATCATATCCTTTATATCACCTTCAAACTGCCCCGAACGAATCATCGCCATTAACGTGGCGCGCTCTTCATCAGAAGCTGTATTATTCAGGTATCGTTGTATCAGGTCGTCCAGGTTGTTCATATTCTTTTTAGAATAGTGGCATCTATAGTATAGTCTTATTTCTGCCTTCTATAGGTAAAGAGTACCTGAGGAAGGTGGAAGGTGTAGTCGCTGTTAAAAAAAATTAAATATTTTTTAAATCCGCAAGTAAAGGACAATAGAAAACAAAACGGAACTGCAACAGTGCTCCGCAACACCACAACGGTGTTTAAATACCGGATATAGTATAGAAGTATAGCACCGGAAAGATCATCCGTTATCACTATACTTCGTTGACGTCAAAAACAAATTTTACCTATAACATCATCATCATTTTAAACATGATGAAATGCAAGACATAGGTACCTACGTGTGGCTGCAGATAATGACGAATAAACTGCAACGCTTTGGCCATGTGTGTTTTTACGGTGAGCCGGGATATATTCAGTTGTTGAGCAATCACCTCGTGACTCAGTCCTTCGACTTTGGCCATTTGAAACACCTGCTTTTGCTGCGTAGGCAATAACTTTACAGCCTGCTGCACGAGTTGTTCGTACTGCTTCTCGAGCAGAAAATCATCGAGGCTGTCATCTACCAGCGTACGCTCCAGGGTAAATTTACTTTTCGCGTGTTCTTCATACGCCAGCTTGCGAAGTGTTTTGTACGTGAGGTTTTTCGCCATGGTAATCAGGTAATACTCCAGGTGAAGTACTTCCGTAAATTCTGATCGTTTGTTCCACAGCGTAGAGAATATTTCCTGAACAATATCTTCTGCCAGCGCAGATGACCGGGTATATCGCTTGGTTACTTTATAGATGCTATGCCAGTAGCGGTCGTACAGCTGTTTAAAAGCTGATTCGCTCCCGAGGGCTAGCTGCTGTAGCACATCGTTTTCTTGATATGGTGGAAGATGAGCAAGCACAGTTCTTGGATTCACGCCATTGCCGCATGCGTTATATTCCGGGTACTATATATACCAGCCTATAACAATCCGCTGCAATGACTAATAAAACTAAATACAAACCCGAAAGAAAAGTTGTTGAATAAACGAGACTCCTACCTCACTATCCCTACACCATATACGGCCGTACGCAAAACAACATTTACAGTACGCTGCATATAAAACAACTGTCTGTGTATGCAATAACTTTCAGTTACCCTTCATCGACCTGCACCACACGCTTATGCTAATGCGAGCGCAGTATAGAACAAAAGAAATCAACGATTCAAATACGGCTGAGTATATACTTCTTTAAAGAGTAGGGCAGGCTGGACCTACCCTACTAACTCAACCAAACCAAATGTACTCTTAAACCTATAACGAGTACACTGAGTATCTTTTATAACCGGAAGCGCGAACGCTTACTAGCCGTGGGAATATTTTGAATCATGCTATATTCCTTCTGCATCTATCCGATGAAGTACCGCAGAACTTCATTCTTTAGATTGAGAGAATATATAAAGTGCTTTAAGGAGAATCAGAGGCTGCCGAAGAGCCGTTACCTGCTTGGTTGCCCGAAAAGGCAGTGCAGCAGGGGTTGTAAACATTTTTCATTTTGGTTTTGGTTTGGGAATAAAAACTTTCTTCTGCACGAAAACGCGTCCGGGAAAATATTCCGACAGCGAAATCATAAGTCCAAAGTAGAATATGAAAGAAATAAAAGCAAGAAAATTTTTAAAATGTGTGCGCACACATTTAATTTGTGTTCGAAAACATTTGTAAACCGCCTTTTTATAACGTTTTCGCACAAAACACAATTCTGAATTTTAGAGTATGGTTGATAAGAATATTCGCATTAAAGACATCGCCAAGCTGGCCGGTGTTTCTGTAGGTACGGTAGACCGCGTGTTACACAACCGCGGAAGAGTATCGCCGGAAGCCTTGAAGAAGGTTACGGAAGTAATGGAGCAGATCGACTACAAACCAAACCTGATAGCCCGCACGTTGGGCTCCAATAAAAATTACAGAATAGCAGCGCTGCTTCCTGATCCGAAGCAAGATCCATACTGGGCACAATCAAACCTTGGTATAACACAGGCACAAACGGAATGGGCTCAATATGGTATACAGGTTGAATTGTTTCTCTTTGATCTGCTTGATAAAAATTCATTTCAGAAAATGGCGCACGAGGTATATCTCGCTAAACCCGATGGTATATTAATCGCCCCTATATTTTATCACGAAGCATTACCAATCTTCGAACTCTTTCGTGAAACAGATATACCGTATGTTCTCTTCAACACCAATATACCGGAAGCATCTCCGCTAAGTTTTATAGGACAGAACCTGTATCAAAGCGGAAGAGTGGGCGCTGAATTGTTACACTTCGGTTTGACAGAATCGGGTACACTGGCTGTATTGCACATTGACGAAGACATTCACGACTCCGTTCACTTGCTGGAAAAAGAAAAAGGTTTTCGCGAATACTTTAAAGATAAAGGCAAGAGCAATTTTACCATCATCGATTTTATCCTCAATCCCAAAGATCCTTCATTCAATAAACAGCTTGAAGAATTATTAGAAGATCCTGCATTGCGCGGCATCTTCGTAAGTACTTCCAAAGGAACTGCCGTAACAGCATCATTACTAGAGAAGCATGGTAAAAAAGATATTCGACTGGTTGGATACGATATACTGGACGAAAATTTAAGATACCTGAAGAGCGGCATCATCGATTTCCTGATCAACCAGAATCCAAAGCGACAAGCGTCATTAGGTATCAGTCACCTGGTTAATCACTTGATGTTCAAGAAAGGAACTCCAGGCACCGATCTTTTCCCGCTGGAAGTGATCACACAACAGAACGTTGATTCATACTTGGGCTCCGGTATTCACTAAAAACATACAAGCGTACCGCATCAAAAATTCCTTAATCCGAAACGTAGTAGCTAGTCGGGCCGATTATTCTATTTTTGCAGCGCAATTGCGCTATGAAATTTGAATTAACAGCAAACGACCCGAAGTCATCTGCACGGGCGGGCGTTTTACAAACCGATCACGGTGAAATACAAACACCGATCTTCATGCCGGTAGGCACGGCAGGATCGGTAAAGGCCGTTCATCAACGCGAACTGGAACATGATGTTCAGGCGCAGATCATTCTTGGCAATACGTATCATTTATACCTTCGTCCGGGCCTGGGCGTGCTCGAACAAGCCGGGGGTCTTCATAAATTCAACGGATGGAGCCGTCCTATACTTACTGACAGCGGTGGCTACCAGGTATATTCGCTTGCAGCCAATCGCAAGATTGTTGATGAAGGTGTTACGTTCAAATCGCATATTGACGGATCGCGCCATCACTTCACACCTGAAAATGTAATGGATATACAACGCTCCATCGGTGCCGATATCATTATGGCATTTGATGAGTGTACACCTTATCCATGTGAATATGGTTATGCAAAAAAATCCATGGAGCTTACACACCAGTGGTTGAAGCGATGTGTGAATCGTATCCAAACGACAGAACCTAAATATGGATATGAACAGGTATTGTTCCCGATTGTACAGGGAAGTGTATATAAAGATCTTCGTGAACAGTCTGCTGAATATATAGCATCACAGAATCAACCCGGTAATGCTATCGGAGGACTATCTGTTGGTGAACCGCATGAAGATATGTATGCCATGACAAGCCTGGTGTGCGGCATTCTTCCGAAAGATAAACCGCGTTACCTGATGGGCGTTGGTACACCTGAAAATATTCTGGAATGTATAGCCTTAGGTATAGATATGTTTGACTGCGTTATGCCAACACGCAATGCGCGCAATGGCATGCTTTTTACAACGCAAGGCATTATAAACATCCGGAATGAAAAGTGGAAGGACGATCTTTCACCGATCGATGCCACGCTGGGTGGTTACGTGAGTACATTTCATTCAAAAGCGTATTTGCGTCACCTGATCATCAACAAAGAAATTTTAGGCGCGCAAATTGCTTCGATCCATAACCTTACATTTTACCTTTGGCTGGTGAAGGAAGCGCGCAAGCAGATACTGGCAGGAACATTTGCCGAATGGAAAAATAAAATGGTAAAAACGGTTTCGCAACGATTATAAAGAGCAGCTGCAGTGTGCAGTATAACTATACTTCGTTTGGCTGCATGCTATAGACTATAGATATGAAACTACTTGATAAATATATTCTCAAACAGTTCCTCAGCACATTCTTTTTTGTGGTGGTAATTCTGCTGGCAGTTATATCGGTTATTGATATGACTGACAAGATGGACAAGTTTGCGAAAGCTCAATTAACCTCCGGACAGATCTTTGGCTACTACCTCGACTTCATTCCATGGATCGGCAGTCTGGTAACACCCATCACCATTTTTATAGCTACGGTATATGTATGCTCGCGCATGGCCGGCCGCACCGAGGTGATCGCTATATTAAGTGCCGGTATCAGTTTCAGAAGAATGATGTTGCCCTATTTTATCGGATCATTCTTTATAGCAGCGCTCAGCTTTGCACTCAACGGCTGGGTTATACCAAACTCCAACAAGTCAAAACTTGCATTTGAGGTACAGTATCTCAAGAATAAATATTACTACGACAAACAGAATATACATATACAGGTAGCACCCGATGTATACCTATATATGAAAAGCTACAACAACACGAACAACACCGGCTATCAGTTTACGCTCGAGCGATTCGAGGATAACAAGATGATCGAGAAACTTACTGCGAGTCGTGTTGAATGGGACACTGCCAAACAAAAGTGGACCTTGCGCGACTGGCGCATCCACAACGTGCAGAGTATATTTGAGACAACCTCCGGCCCGGAAGCAAAACCAGGCTTTGAAACTACGAAGCGCGTTGTTACAACCGACTCTATAAAAAGTGGATCCACGTTAGATACTGCACTGGTTATCCACCCGAAAGAATTTGAAAGCGACTATCGCAAGTACGATGGTATGACACTGAATGAACTGAACAAGTATATAAAGACACTTCGTTCGCGCGGTTCTACCGGTATAGAAGTATACGAGGTTGAGAAATATACCCGCTACACAGCGCCCTTCACCATTTTTATATTGGTGTTTATGGGCGTCATCGTATCGTCTCGTAAAAGTCGTGGAGGAACCGGTTTGCAGATCGCACTGGGATTTTTGCTCTCCTTCATTTTCATCTTGTTCTTTACACTCTTCCGTACCTTTGCTGAAAACGGATCCATGCCTCCGCAAATTTCGGTGTGGATACCCAACATCATCTTTGGTATAATATCACTCATCATGTATAAATACGTTCCCCGCTAAAATGGCTTCGCGTAATGATTATCTGAAACTACATTTCATAGTTTTTCTTTGGGGTTTCTCTGCAATAATAGGTAAGCTGGTAACTATACCGGCAGTTGAAATGGTTTTTTACCGCGCCATCATGGCCGTAGTCGGAATGGGTATTGTGATCGTTGCTACCAAAGGCACGTTTGCAGTTACCGGCACACAACTTCTGAGGCTCTTGCTCATTGGCTGCATCGTTGCCATTCACTGGATGGCGTTCTTCGGGGCAGCACGTGTGTCTAACGTATCGGTAAGTTTAGTGGGCTTTGCAACGAACT
>CAMLLI010000271.1 GCA_946480685.1 uncultured Flammeovirgaceae bacterium
GTCCGGCACTAAGTCCGCAGGCAGAAGCATTTTCCACGGGACTCTTTCAATCCGGTTACTTCTTCCCGTTTCTGAAAGGACTGGAAGTTTTATTCGGAGCGTTGATCCTGGCAGGAGTATTCGTGCCGCTGTCATTGGTAGTCTTAGTGCCGGTTAGTATCAACATCCTGCTATACCATGCCTACCTGGCACCGGAAGGCACCGCGATGGGTGTTGTTATCCTGTTGCTCAACCTGTTCCTCGCGTGGGCCTATCGCAGTGCCTACAAACCACTGCTCGCCAGCAAAACAGCACCAAGCCTGTAACCAGCACACACTTTTATACATATATATCCGGTATCGCAAACCACGGTCTGCGATACCTTTTTTATTTTTATATACCCTCCACACCAATCTGCTTTACACACACACACAACTTCCCGACTTCCGGACTTCCCGACTTTTTAAACTGCATAATCCCATTCACTCCAACGTCTTACTTCTTACTTCTCCCCCTCACACCACCAAATTCCCCCGCCCTAAAAAATTTTCAAATCTTAAAAAAACTTGTTGACATACCGTTGTCACGAGCGCGGTGTTGCTTTATGGAAAAATCAAACCGTATGCGATCCATTCATCAACAAGTAGAAATCAATTGGCCGGTGCGGGCGCTGTTCAACTATGTGTCTGACATCAGCAACAATGCATCCTGGCAGCAGCGTGTTGAAGACACCGAGTGGCTGAACGACAAGCGTAACACATCAGGTGCGCGCTTCAAAGAAGTACACGCCAATGGTAAGTCGCACGCATTATGCGAGATAGCAGAGTTTGTTCCGTATCAGAAACGATCGGTGGTTATTAAGAACAGGTCCTTTCATTCAACCTGCACGTTCGAGTTTGAGCCTTGCCATAGCGGTACGGTAATGAAAGTTACGATGCAGGCACGTGCCCGTGGTTTGTATAAACTGTTCGATCCCTTTGTTACCAACCGGTTTCTTGAAGAACGTTCGCGTGATATTTTCCGATTGAAAGAAATGCTCGAGCTCGAAGATTAATCAATTTTTCTTTTTACTGATGACACAGGGCTGTCATGCACCGATCGTTGATTTACATAAATATATTTCTCAACCCTCTTAATATGTGATTATGAAAGTAAAAGAAGTTAAACCAATCAATTTCCTGTTCTTCCGCACGGAGACAAAAATAGAAGAGCTTCATGCGTTTTTGCCGGTAGGGCAGCGGCTCTTTCGTGAAGCGGTAAAACAGCAATTGAGTATTACCGGTCCGGTGCACTGGCATTACTATGGGTTTACAGGCGATGAAAGTAAACCGTTTACATTGGAGATTGCCCTGCCGGTGGCCGATGTTCCGCACGACTACGATGGTGAGTTTCATTTTAAACGAACCGAAGCGTTCAAATGCGCCACAATGGAACACGAAGGTGCCTGGAATCTGATGCCACAAAGTTACGGCAAACTCCTGCAATATATAGCAGACAACAAACTCACGCCTCAAGCCGTGAACCGCGAGATCTACGTGAATGTAGACTTCCAGCATCCGGATGCCAATGCAGTAGAGATACAGATTGGTGTTCAATAATTGAAGTATACCTGTAAACTATACACCTTGAAAAATCAGACTATGAAAAAGATAATTATCCTGATCGGTATACTGGTCGGCCTTACCGCTATATTTATAGCGTACTCGGCTCAGGGCAGGCGATTACTGGAAGCAGCCCTCTCGAAATATACTATTGACCTGTTTACAATACAGCGGTGTATATGAAACGAACAGAGTCGGCACCACAGATCAAAAGCTGCTTTTCGCATATAGGTGGAAAGTTCGGTAATCGTCTCACCATACGTTTTGAGGAATTGGGGTGGATCGAGAAAGATCCGCATAGTAAACATTTTCTGATTACACCCAAAGGTGAAAAAGAATTTAAGAAACTGGGAGTAGATACAACCGATTTATAAACTAAAACAAGATAAAGTATATAGCAAATGAGAAAAGTAACGTTAGGACTTGCCGTAACATTGGATGGATATATAGAAGGACCGAATGGTGAATACGACTGGTGCTTCACGGATCAGGACTATGGTATAACAGAATTCGTAGAAAGTATTGATGCTATATTTTACGGACGCAAAAGTTTTGAGATGGCGGGAGCAAACCTGTATCCGGACAAGAAGGCCTATATATTTTCCAACTCTTTGAAGACAGTGCCCGAAGGTGCTGAACTTGTATCGGGAGATATTGTTGCAGCTGTAAAGAAGATCAAACAGCAACCGGGTAAAAATATATGGTTGTTTGGTGGTGCAAGTCTCACCACAGCTTTTATCAATGCAGATATGGTGGATGAGCTATGGCTCTCGGTACATCCGCTGTTGTTAGGCAGTGGTAAACTTTTGTTTCAGCAGATAAAAGAGCGTAAACACTTCAACCTTGTCAGGACGAAGCAGTATGAAACAGGACTGGTATCGTTGTGGTATACCCGGCCGGAGCAAGGCGTGAAGTAATTTTTTTGGGTGATGTTTCCGTTTGTCAGTATTTTGTTACTTTGATGGAAATGCTGAACGAATGGAGCACAAACAACTGATCGAACAATTCTATACCGCGTTTCAAAACCGTGACTATATCACGATGCAAAACTGCTATCACGTGGACGCTACATTTCACGATCCGGCATTTCGGGATCTCGATGCAAATGAAGTCCGCGCGGTGTGGCAGATGTTGTTAACCTCGGCCAAAGATCTCAAGGTATTGTTCGAAGACGTGAAGGCTACGGGCAACACCGGCTCGTGTACCTGGCAGGCATGGTATACTTTTTCAAAGACAGGTCGGCCGGTGCACAATGTAATTCACGCATCGTTTGAGTTTAAAGACGGAAAGATCTTCCGCCACCGCGATTCATTCGATCTTTGGCGATGGTCACGGCAGGCACTCGGAACTTCGGGATTGTTGCTGGGCTGGAGTCCGTTGGTACAAAACAAGATTCACAGCAACGCCAAAGCCGCTCTTCAGAAATATATAGCCAGTCGTTAGCAGTACAGATCATTATTCATTTTCGGTTAGCAATCCTTTCTTCGTAACTTTGTACCCATGGAGTTGGAAGAAAAAGTACGGGCGGTAGAGGAGGTCTTTGAAAAGCTTGATCGTGAGATTGCTTCGTTTCAATCCTGGTCAGGACTTCACTGCGCGTGGGGTTGCGGCAAGTGCTGTTATAAAGCCGATATAGAAGCTACCATTCTTGAATTTCTTCCTTTTGCACATTATTTATACAAGCAAGACCTGGCCTATACCTGGTTTGAAAAGTTACAGGATAACGATTCTCCCCTTTGTTTAATATTGAATCCAACCCAGGCTGGTGCAGGTTTATGTTCTGAGTATAAACACCGCGGATTGATCTGCAGACTGTTCGGGTATTCAGCACGAACTAATAAATATGGGAAGCGCGAACTTGTAACATGCCAGATCATCAAGACCGACCAAGCCGGTAATTATCAGCAGGCTGCACAAAAGATAGAAGACAGCGAAGAAAATTTACCGGTAATGAGCCACTACTACATGCAGCTGCATGCAATTGATTTTGAGTTGGCACGAGATTTTTTCCCGATCAACCAGGCCATGAAGCGGGCAATTGAAGTTATATTGCATTACTATGCATACAGATCGTAGCATATCTATCCGAAGCGTATTGTTATCAGTGCTTTTACTTTTTAGTACAACAGCACTGGTTGCCCAGGTTAGTGACTCATCCAGTACAAAACCGTTTCAATATTATTGGACGAAACCTCGTCTTGTACCAAAACTTGGGGTTGGCGTACAAGACCGTGCTTTCTTTGAAGCCGGAGTATACTGGCAGAATATTTACAAGCACCCGTTAAGCCTGGCCTCGAAAGGTCCTTACTGTACAATCGATATATTTATTGACGACAAAAATCTGCTGCTCGGACCCAAGCTCGGTTATGAATTTACCGCGGGTATACTGGGTGTTGCTGCAGACATGACTTACTTCATTGATCGTAACTATAACGATGCGGGCCACGATCGTAAATCATTAGTGTTCACACCGAAAGTTGGCTTAACGATTCTGGGGTTTGCCGATTTCTTTTACGGGTATCAAATACCTCTTTCTGATGTTGAGATTACTACGATATACCGAAACCGGTTCTCGCTTGTGTTTAATCTAAACCGCGACTACTTCAACCTGAAGGAAGCTCCGCGCAGATCAAAATAAAATTACCGTGATTACTTTTTCAATAAAGCTGTCGGCCGTTGAGACGAACGATGGCAATAGTGACGGCTGCGTAAAGGTATAGGATGAAAGTTCGTGCGACTGCCGGTTCATCATGGTGAAAAGAATAACGATGGCTACCGCCACGATGATGCCGATGATGAGTGTGAGTTCGCGATATGTAAATTGTCTTTTCACGCCATGACGCTTTGCTAACGGTGTGCCAGAGGTAAAAGACCGCTTTTTGGTCTGATCCTTGATTTGTAGCACATTATGTTGTTCAATTGTGAACATGGCGTCATTGTATTTTCGTACAGAGATTACCGTCTTTATCGGAAAAGGTTACTACCAGTCGCCCGTAAATGATTAAGGAACCATAGAGATTTATTTAATCACTAAATTTGTTAACAACCAAGGCGTAGCATTACAGCGTATGAAGAAAATATTAATAGCAGCAACAGCATTGATCGGCGTGATGATGATCACTTCGATGACGTTGATCGGACAATCGGGAGCAACTGCGGAGGGGCCTGTAAAATGGATAACCTTTGAAGAAGCGTTGGAGAAATCGAAGAAAAGTAAGCGTCCTATTTTCATTGATGTCTATACCGACTGGTGTGGCTGGTGTAAAGTAATGGATAAGAATACCTTCAGCGATCCGAAGGTGGCACAGTTACTGAACGAGAAGTTCTATGCGGTAAAGTTCAATGGCGAGCAGAAAGAAGATGTCGTGTTTAACGGCACTACGTTCAAGTTTGTACCGAGCGGAAGAAACGGATACCATCAACTGGCTGCGGCATTGCTGAACAATCAGTTAAGTTACCCGACTGTTGTATTTCTGGATGAAGATTTCAAAATGATTCAGCCCTTGCCAGGTTATCGGCAGGCTCCGGAATTTCATATGATTGCCCAGTACATTGGTGAAGGGCACTACAAGAATGTGAAATGGGAAGATTGGCAGACAAAGTATAAATCTCCGTTTTAAACCGGAGGGTACTGAAACAAAAAAGCCTTCATGCAGCAGCATCAAGGCTTTTTTATTTTTATAGCATGTTGATCTGCGTTAGTCTTTTTTCTCTTGTTCCTTTTTTACCTTAAGGAAATCGACATAGCCGAGGGCAGTAGCAAAACCTACGATTACAGCTACGATCGCGATAAAAATATTAGCTCCGTCTCCAATAAACTGTTGAAACATGGTTGTAGTTGTTTAACGGCAACAAAGGTATGTGTTGAACCCTAACGATGAAAGCATTTGCGTTTAAAAAATTAACGTGCGTGAAACGGTTTTGACCTTCAGCAAGTTTCATCCTCCAGCCACACTCACCATCCTAAAACTTCAATCGATAGCACCTGCAACCACTCCCTCCGAACTTCTAACTTTTGTCTTCCGTCTTCCGGACTTCATGACTTCCGGACTTCCCGTCTTCCGGACTTCCGGACTCTTCTCGCTAAACCCTCCGAATCTTCCTCCTATGAAAGTAAAAGTTAAGCGCTCCCAAAATCACCAGCCCCGCTAAAATGAAAAGCACAATGAACAGACGGCTGTTACGAAGTTCAAGCTTGGTGATCTCGTCTTGCTGCTTGAGCAGATCAAACTCTTTATCTTTTTGCTGAAACTCCATGATCATTTCCATCTGTGCGATATTACGGGTACTCTCTTCGCCATAGATCTTTTCGCGTGTCTCATCATACTTCAACTGTGCTTCGTACGCTTCCTTCCACTTCCCTGTATTTGAGTAATTTTCAGCAATGGTTTTGTAGATGGTAGGATGGAATGCATACGCCTGCAATTCGTTGGAGAGCAGCAGTGCTTCATCCAGGTATATCTGTGCAGGCTTTGGTTGCTTGGCTTTGGTATAGGTAATGCCCAGGTTAATAATAATATTCAGGGCGCCAAGTTTATTGTTGCTTTTGCGTTCAAGTTCAAGAGCCTTCTCGTAATTTTCAACAGCACGCTGATAGTTGTTCTGGCGGAAATATAGGTTACCCATGTTCATCAACGGATCAGCGTATATATTTCCTTTCTTTTCGCTGAGCTGGTATGCCTGTGAAAAGTAGCTCATCGCTTTTTCATATAGCTGTATCTCGCTGTGCAGGTTACCGAGGTTGTTCATCGAGCGAATGATCTTGTCTTCATCCTTCATCTCTACAAACAACGCATACGATGCTTCCATATATTTCATGGCCTGCCCGTAGTCTTTCTTCATGGAG
>CAMLLI010000272.1 GCA_946480685.1 uncultured Flammeovirgaceae bacterium
CTACAAACAATGCAATGCCCAGGATCAGAAACATCCACCTATATTTCAGCAACATCTTCCAGAAACCATCGCCTGCCAGAACAAAACAGAAGCCGCAGAAGAACGCTAATATACCGAGCACGAAACCATGCCACGTCATGGCATATAGTTCATACGGATTCGGATTGATCGCCAGTGCCTCGATTACAAAAAGTACCAATACGGGCAAGAGTCCGAGCGGGTGACTCAATATAGCTTTGAGACTGCGCACGAATTTACCCTGCTCATGTTTCTTCAGGTAATAGAACAGTGGTGATAGCAATGTCACATATACCATAATGTTTCCGAGAAACCAGAGATGCCCGGGGTTGATCGCATAGCTTACCTCCCATTTATAATAGTGTTGCCAGATCATAACACTCAACGGAAAAATGCAAAACATTCCAAAGACATACGGAAGCAGTATACGAAGCGCGCGGTCTTGCATAAGTTGCTTCCAGCTTCGCTGTTGCATAGCGAAATATACTCCCATTCCCGATACAAAGAACAGAAACGGTATCCGCCATATATTCAGCATCGCCATCGGGAACCACAACGATGTCCACGAATCACCGTTGGAAATAAAACCGATCATGATTCCCCAGGGTTGAAATCCGATCGCTACATGGTATATCAAAAGCAATCCGATGGCGATTACGCGAAGCCAGTCAATATCATACCGTCTGTTTGTCGTTAGCATATGCGTTGATGTTTTGGAGTCTTGAATTTTTATTTCAGCATGCCGGCAATTACCGGTCTGGTTTGCTCGATATAGGTATAGTCAAGCTTGAGACCCATCGGCTCGAGCACCTTTCCGATCATATCATATATACTCTTCGATTCCTCAAATGTACCGGCAACAGTCTGGTAGGGTGTTGCTCCGAAATTATTCACGATTGTTTTATCAGCACCCTTCTCGAGCAGCATGCGAACGATCTCCGGACGACAAAAGAAAGCGGATGAATGAAGTGCTGTAGATCCATCATTGTTTTGAAAGTTGAGGTCAGCACCGGCATCGATCAGAATTTTTGCTTCTTCGGTTTTGCCAAATACGGCCGCGCTGATTAACGGGCTTGATCCACCGAAAGGGTCCTTCTCATTTATATTGCTTCCGGCTGCAATGTGTTGTCTCAAGGCTTCTTTATTCCCGGTAATCACAGCGGTGTGGATATCAACATCCGGAGCCTGGACACCTGTTTTCTTTTCAGTGTCGTTCCCTGACTTGCAGGACACCAGTACTAATAAGAATAGAAATGCGATGGTCGCAGACGATGTGAGCTTGTTGAATGTTGAAGTTTTCATGTTCATTTGAGTTTAGTTTTTGAAAAAATTTAATGACTCAAAGAACGCCTGAACGCCCGCGCAGCACTAAACAACCGTGCGTCCAAAACCATCAACTTTGCCGAAATGGATATAAATGATGATGCATCGATAGCAATTTTGATGCATCTGCGTGCTGAAACGCGTAACTTGAGGCTGTTTTACTATACTTTGGAAAAAATTTTGGCTGAACGCGGAAGTCTCTTTCCGTGCTCTCCGACTTAATTGCTAAAACATACCATGGCCGATTTACCCTTGTCCGAAACTGATTTTACAACCCGGCTCACAGCCACGATCGAAAAGAATATGGCCAATGAGCAGTTTGGTGTTTCCGAGCTCGCGGACGAAATGAACATGAGCCGGTCGAACCTGCTGCGAAAAGTAAAAAAGGAATATAACCTTTCGGTGAGCCAACTCATCAGCCAGGTTCGACTCACGCGGGCCATGGAGTTACTGAAGAGTACATCTCAAAATGTGTCGGAGGTTTCGCACCAGGTGGGGTTCAACAGCAGTTCGTATTTCATTAAATGCTTTCGCGAATACTATGGCTACCCTCCGGGTGAAGTCGGGAAACGTGATACCCCAACGGCTGCCATACCGGTTGGCACATTACCCGATGATGACGACAAGCCAGCGCCTGTTACTCCGCGGCCGTACAAAAAGTATATATCTGTAGCTGCTGCTATACTCGTGTTCGTGGTGGCCGCTCTATGGGCATGGTCTGCGCTTCGGCCGGAAGACAAGGAGAAATCCATCGTTGTGTTACCCTTCAAGAATGAAAGCAGCGACTCATCGAATGTATACCTGATCAACGGCTTGATGGAAGCTACGCTCAATAACCTTCAGCAGATTCAGAACCTGCGCGTGGTGAGCAGAACTTCAGCCGAAAAATATCGCCAGACTTCGAAGTCTGTATCCGAGATGGCGAAAGAACTGAACGTTCAATATTTTGTTGAGGGAAGCGGACAAAAAATAGGAGATAAAATTTTGCTGAACATCCAGTTGATCGATGGCGAAACCGATAAACATCTGTGGGCCAAACAATATCGCAGGGAGTCCAAAGATATATTTGAATTACAGCAAGAGATCGCTCAAAATATAGCGAGTGAGATCGAAGTGATTCTTACACCGGAGGAGAAAAGTCGCATTGAGAAAAAACCTACCGATGATCTCGAAGCGTACGACTATTATCTGAAAGGTAAAGATCTGTTTTACCGCAGCGGACGAAACGATCTTGAAGCTTCTATTCCGCTCTTCAAAAAAGCAATCGAGAGAGATCCAGAATTTGCACTCGCGTATGCGACAGCAACCATGGTATATTATTACCTCGATCTGTTCGACCTGCAGAAGCAACATGGCCATGACATTGAAACGTTTGCCGAGCGGGCTATGCTATATGATCCTAAATCAAGCGAGAGTCTGACCGCGAAAGCATTGTCGTTTGCCGCACGACAGCAATTCGAACTATCTATACCGTATTTTGAAAAGGCGCTGGAGTACAATCCGCGCTCCGGACTGGTGTTACATTTTTTAACCGAGTTCTATAATATTCATGTGCCGAACCCACCGAAATACCTCGAGTATGCTATACGTAAAGTACGCGTGGACAATGCCATCGACTCCGCTACACGAAGTTTCAACTATTTTCATTTAAGCAATGCGTTGGCTCAAAATGGATTTCTGGATGAAGCACTGCGCTACAATACACGATCGTTACAACTCAACCCTAAAAACTTCTTTGCCGGTTACGTACGGGCCTATATACATTATGGAACCGACCGCAGTTGCGCGAAGACCAAAGCTATACTGCAGGCCGAATGGAAAAAGGACACGATGCGTTTTGATATACTGCAGGAGATTGGAAAGGTTAATTTTATGATGCGGGATTTTGCTGCCGCAAGAGCATGCTATGACCGTGCTATACCGATTATGCAGATGTTTGGGATGGACATCTTCCGACATGAGTACCTCCGAATCGGGGCTGCGTATGCACACACCGGAGACAAAGCAAAAGCTGATTACTACATGAATGAGTATAAACGTTTTGCTGACAACGACCTGACGATGTATAAAGATATGCATCTTGCATCTTACTATTCATACCAGGGTGAGGATGCAAAAGCGATCACACATTTCCGGAAGTTTGCGAATGAACAGGATAATTTTCTGTACTGGCTATTGTTATTGCGCGATGATCCTCTCGGCGATAACCTGCGCAAGAACCCGGAGTTCGATGCCATCATGAAAATTATCGAGGCTAAATTCTGGAAAAAGAACAGGGAGATAAAGGAACGCTTTGAAGATGATTTCAGAAACCTGTAGTACTATATCTATAGTATATAATTAACGTTATCAATATGCCGTACGACCAGCACCTCCTTGAACGAGTTGAGAAAGTTTTCACGGAAAAGAAAGTTAAGTTCGTCCAGAAGAATATGATTGGAGGACTTTGTTTTATGGTGAACGACAAAATGGTGGTTGGTGTAACGAATGATTCACTGATGGTGCGCATCGATCCGGAACTATACCCGGTTGCCTTAAAGAAAAAAGGTTGCCGCCACATGGATTTCAATGGAAGAACGCTGAAGGGATTTTTACTGGTTGAATCTATCGGAGTTCGTTCCGACAAAGACCTGATATACTGGATTGAATTGAGTCTTGATTTTAATCCGAAAGCAAAGGCAGCCAAAAAGAAATCGTAAAAGCTGCTGGCTACTGGCCTCTGGGGTGCAAGCTTGGCTAGCGGTGAGGACTTGTGACTGCTATATATATAGCCGCGAGTTGTGAGCTGTGAGATAAAAATTCGTTTTTGAAATATAAGAAGCCGTCTCAAATGCTGAGACGGCTTCCACATTTTCATTCCAATTGTATTTAACAATACAACCTGAGTTTACCTTGCTTATCCGGGAAGCATTCCGAAAACTTTTACCTCGGCAACGCTGAAGAATGCTTTGGAATTACCCGCAAAGAAGCCTTCGTAATTTTTGAGACATCGTATCCGTATATATCTCATGCGGGGAACTGCCGGATCAACCGCCAATGAAAAGCCGGCTTTGGCAGTTGCTTTATCCACATCATTTTCATTGTCCTTGGGAAGTCCCGATGGTTTTTCGATTGTTCCTGCATTCAGTAATGTCCAGCTCGCATCCAGTGCACCACTGCTGGTTGGGTTGGATGAACCATATATTTCATAATCACGAAGTGTAGAGAAAGTATAATATGCACCCCATCCTTCCTGGAATGGATACAAGGTAATTTTAGTAAGGTCAACGACCATACCCAGATCGAACGTTATCATTTGAGGTGAATTTTCACCTGCACCTATATCTGTAAAGTTGGCGCCATTGTATGAATTTAGTGCTTTGCCGTCCCACATCGCGGCAACACCACCGGAGCCACCATTTGGCCCGGCATCGCCAGGAAGCGATACTGCCGAGAAGAACGATCTGTCTGCCTCTTTCTCTGCAAAGGTTGGTATACCGCGTATACTATATTTCGTACAGAATGTATCAATGCAAACAACATTAGGAGTAACCGGCAGCGGTTTAAAGACTGTACGCCAGCTAAAAGTATTGTTGTTAAAATCCAGACCTTTCAAAATGGTAGTAGTTTCTGACGCAGGTGTTATTACCACGGTGTCGCCATGTTGCGTTTTATAGCGCACTTCCATTTGCACCGGACCAAGCGATTTATCGATCAGGTCCCAATATATAGTTGAAACAGCATCGTCATACGCTACTATTTTTATTTTGCGGTTCGACAATGTATTACGGTAGCGACTGCCGTACGAGTTGCCGGTTATGTTCACACCTACAGACGAATTACCTGCGGCATCATACGTATATACCGAAAAACTTTTGGTTCCTTCCTCCACATCAAAAATTCCGTCAAATATATAGTCATCATTCAAGCCGTCTATATCAAACATTACGGAATCACGGAAGTTGTTCCAGAAGATCTTGCACTTATTCACCTTGGGATCACGTGTAACAATTCCCCAAAGTCTTACCCGCTCCTTTCCCGGAAAAACAACAACGGAGTCAAACTTACCGGTATATATTATTTCTCCGTCTTTTGTGTACTTTTTATATTCATCCCATTCGGAGCACGACCCGAGTATCATTACCAGGCAAAATATAGCCATGATAGCACTCACGAGCTGTCTGGTTTTATATGTATATATCATAGTTCTTATTCTTAATGGTTATATAGTTTAACGCGGGTCACCAAAAACCTTAAGTTCATCTACACTCTGCGGACATGAGCCGGCCCAGTTTACCGTGCATCTGATTCTCAGGTAGCGAACCTTCGGAGCATTGAAATCGACATCGAAGAAGAATCCATTGGCGGCAGCCTCCTGGTCGGATGCTGTTTCGGTATTCCCAGGACTTCCCGAAGGCTTCTTCAATTCATATTTCCCCAGCAAAGTCCAGCTTTCATCCAGCGCACCACTCAGGTTTGGATTGGTAGAACCCCACAGTTCAAAATGTTTCAAGGTGGTAAAGCCATAGTATAGATTACTAAGCTCTTTGAAAGGTCGTATCCAAACCTTGCTTAGCTTTGCTGACACACCCATATCAACTGTTACGATGGAAGGTACATTTAACGTGGCGGCAGCGAGACTGCTGAAACTAACCGGCCAGCCATAACGCTTGTCCCACATGTTGGCAACAGCAGCACCGGGTTGTTGTCCCGGATCGCCCGGCAACGGAAAATGTCTGAAGTTCGCAGTGTTCAGTTCCACTTCATAGATCGGATTTATATCTTTATACAATGTGTCGGTAATGTTGTTCCACCGGTCGCGTATAGCTATACCAAAGTGGCGTGTTAATGTATCCATTCCACTGCGCTGCGAAAGAATAGAATCAACCGATGTATATACACTCAGGTTATTGTCTACTTCCCACTCCTTCAATACATTTTGTTCCATGATCAAAATACCGATCGCCTCCTGGTATTTATTCACAGCAGTGAGTTTGTAACCGCCAAAGGCATCGCGTATATCTATACTTTCAAGCACCGACCATATAGGAGCCTCCAGCGGCTTTACCTTAACTGATATAGGTTCGGAATGAACTTCCTGGC
>CAMLLI010000273.1 GCA_946480685.1 uncultured Flammeovirgaceae bacterium
GCATGGAAATGCTTTATACCATAGCGGCAGGAGATGCCGGTAATGATATATCGCGCGAGACAGCGAAAGTACTATCCTCTACAGCCTTCGATCGGAAACACGAGCGCGAAGCGGATGCCTTTGCCGTGGAGACACTCGCCAATGCCAATATAGATCCGCAGCACCTGAGTAATTTCTTTTTCCGGTTAGCCCGCAAAGACAATTTACCGGAAGAACTCGCGTGGATCAGCACACATCCCGATACCAAAGAGCGTTCAGCCGAAATCATCAAGCAGAAGAAAGAGTATACCTATACCAGCAAACCTGTATTGAATACCCCTTGGGAAAGTGTACAACAACTTCTTGTTAATACAGATGATGAAGACGCTGAGGAGATCGAGGAAGTCGTAGCTGATGCTATTGATAGCACTGAGGTGGTTGAGTAGGCTGTATAATTTAATAATCCGATAAGTTATATATAAGTATATACCGAATATCTGTCGCTTTTCTCGCGACACGATACGGGTTTTGTTGATGATCCCGTATAGCAAAGTCTAATCCTGCATAAATTCACAACCATTCAATGTTGCCGAACCTAGGTATAATTACTGAGTGGTGCCTCCGTATTTTTAACGATTTCAAGAAGGATGTTTATACTATAGATTTGCCAAAGAATCAATAGTATAAAATGCTCGCGATTTGTTTACAACAGATGTACTGGTAAACGATCGATTATCCTCAATTATATCTTTATGAAATCATTACAACTCTCACTTCTCTTTGGTATTCTTTTATTGTGCTTGAACACATCTATAGTGTTTGGCCAGAAGAAAGCAGCGCGCAAACCTAAGCCGGCAGATACTACCGCTGTTAATTATCTCATCAACCGCGATTCTGCTTTTGCCAATCCATACCTCGCTTTACAAAAGCTGATGAATGGTAATCGCAGGTTTGTGGAAGGCCGCAGTATATATCCGCGGCAGGATCAGGCTTCTGCTAAAAAATTGACTGCCGGTCAATCACCTTTTGCCGTTATAGTGGGTTGTTCAGATTCAAGAGCCTCTGCAGAGATTCTGTTCGATCAGGGATTCGGTGATCTTTTTATAGCACGCACAGCAGGACAAGTAATGGCTGAAGCTTCGTATGGCACATTGGAGTATGCTTACCTGATGCTGAAGACAAAATTGATTGTTGTGATGGGACATACGAACTGCGGTGCGGTGGAAGCAGCGATCAAGCGTCCTGAAAATCCTCCCGGGCATATTGTAACACTGATCAATGCCATTAAGCCTGCAGCAACGGAAGCTAAAAAGATGGGAGGAGATGTTTTTGAAAATGCAATACGCATCAACGTTATAAACCAGGTAAATGAGCTGCGCCATCTCGAACCCGTGTTGAGCCGAAATTACGAAGCCGGTAAACTTCTTATCGTTGGCGCTGTCTACGACCTGGCAACAGGAGAAGTAACATTCCTGAAAGAGACGTTAAAGGATCTTCCTGCTACAACTTTTACAACAGGGTCGATACCTGTTAAATAATATATATACTTTAAGTCTTTGGTATCTTTGGCTTACAGCAGAAATACTGAAGACTCTCCTTCGGAAGAAGGTTAGTGGTTTATTCTGCCGAAAGACAGGAGGACTGAAAATCGTTGTGTGGAATGCTATCTAAAAAAAATGGAGAAAGTATATTTATACGATGCTCAGTAGAATTACCCGTTTCCTTTTATTCTTGCGATAAGTTAGCATCAACAATCATAAATATACCTGGAGATAATAATATCGCCATGAACGAGATAAGACACTGAGTGAGACTGCTCTGGCATTCAAATGTGAAATAATACTTTTACAACAGCAATCAGGACTATGAAGCCTTCTTCCTCGGAGCTCTTTTCTTGGGAGGTGCAGCAGTGGCGAATAATTCCATGTCTTGTTCTACAAATTTAGGGACAGGTATAGATAGACCGCAGTGTTTGTTAAGCTGCTCGATCAGGTATTTACTCAATTCAGGCGAATGAAGTTCTTCGTGCTGATGCATGAAGAAATATACCCGTTCTATACCTTGTGTCATCCAGTGTTTGATGCGCTGTACCCAATCGTCAATGCGCGTATAGTCACTGGGATGTAAGCCGTTGCCTACAAAACGGATGAACGCCTCGGGAGTGGTGAGGCGCATGTGTACGCAATCTCTGCGACCCGATGCATCGGTGATGACTGCTCCAGCTTTATTTTTCTCCAGCATGCTGAATGCAGATTGAAACGCATTTTCGTTCGTGAACCATTCAGGATGTCTGAACTCAACAAAGAGCTTTATATCTTTTGGCAGTGACTGTATAAAAGCTTCAATCGTGTCTTGTGTTTTAGGCGCCATGCCGGGATGTGGCATCAGAAATATAGGGCCCAGATTTTCTTTAAAGCCGGATATACCTTCGAGAAAACGATCCGTTGCTTCCTTTACATCTTTCAGTCGCTTGATGTGCGTGATCTGATCGGTGAATTTCGGACAGAATTTAAAATCACTGCCTACTTTACTTCGCCATCCTTGTGTTTGTTCAACGGTAGGCATCCGATAAAACGTAGCGTTCAGTTCAATGCAGTTAAAATGCTGTGCATAGTGATTCAGAAATTCTCCTTCCTTCGTGCCCTTCGGGTATATCTTTCCAACCCAGTCTTTACGGCCCCACTTGGCGCAGCCTACAAAAATTTCAGGCTTGGCTGATTTTGCCGATGCTAACAATCGCCTTGTTTCCTGCCGATCAGGAGGAAGTGTAAAGTCCACTTTCTCAAGTTCTTCTGATGTGATGCGTCCGAATTCCATAGTGAAAGATACACATCTGCGAACGATCACCCAAGAGCTGTACGAAATGTTAACGGAACCATTTCTTAATCACGTGCCCTTTCCACATCCAGAAACCGGAGAGGATCACGAGCGGAAAGATCACCCAGCGTACCACGACAACGGCTTCAGGTATAGTGGAGACGGGTCCATATACAAAACCAATAATCGGAATGCTGGCGAGTATATGGAACCACCGGATGATCTTTCGCTCGGTTGCTGCTTTCATAACAATGCTATATATACTTTGTTATATACTTCTGATAGCGTGCTATTCAGTTTTGGTAAGGTGCATGCTGAAGAACTTCATCCACGTAGTACCGTCCTGTGAAAATTCTCCGGTCTCATCCCATGTTTTCTTTACCGGGTCGAGTACAATGCTATAGCGTGTTTTGCCGCGACCCGGTATATCAAATCCCCATTGAAATGTATTCTCACCGGTAGGTTTGATCCATGCATCCGTACTGCGACCATCTTTCAGGTATGAACGGAATTTATATTGCTCCGTATTTTTGTCGTACGAAAGTACAGCCAGTGCGTGGTGTACTACAATTTCCTGCTTAGTAGCATCCTGCGCTTTGCCGATACCTTCCACCAGCAATACCATACCATCGAGCTTGGATTCAATATGTTCGTCTACTTTCGATTTGCGAGGTTCACCGGGGCCCATCTGCATGGAGCCTTCGCCTTGCCAGCGACCAACCCAGTTGGCAAATATTTTCATCTTTTCTTTGTCTCCCATCTCTTGTGCAGATGTATTGCCGGTGGCTATAGTATAGAGCAGAGCGGTGAGTAAAATGATCAAAAGGTTTTTCATATATAGGGGTTTATTTGTTGATATACTGTTTCAGGTTATTAACGTAGTCTTCAAAAGCCTTGATGCCTTTTTTGGTTATGCTGCAGGTAGTTAAAGGCTTTTTACCACGAAATGATTTTTCTACACGGATATAGCCTGCCTCTGAAAGCTTGTCGAGTTGTACACTCAGGTTGCCGGCAGTACTGTTGGTTTTCTCTTTCAGAAATGTAAACTCTGCTGATTCAACGCTGATCAGCAATGACATGACTGCCAGCCGAAGTTGTGAGTGAAGTAAAGGATCGAGATCGTTAAACATTATTCTTCGCGCTTGTTCTTCAACATATAGCCCGGTATCAGGTAGCCGCAGAGTATAGCAACAGCACCGGCCAGTGATTGCATATAGGCTGGCAGTAAGAACCCTATTATACCAAAGACCCAGAAGAGAATGCCTCCAATCATGAGCGGCCTGAAGCGCAGGATCATACCTGAAATGAAAGTAGGAAGTACACTTATAATCAGTATAACCGGACCCAGCTGGTAATTTATTTTATATCCGAATACTACGAGGGTAAATATGCAGATGGCATAACAGATCCACAGGGCTGCGCTGATGCGATCGAAATGTGATGTAGTAGTTTTATCGGTGCTGCTTTTAAAACTGTGATATAAAGTATAGAGCCAGGCCGGTATAGTAATAACCCACACGATATAGGGATGTTTGTAATGGAGTATAGATAATGTAAACATACCGAGGTTGGCCAATACAACCACCCAGCCCCAAAGCAGAAAGTAAAAACTGTTTCGTTGAACATTGCCTTTCGCCTGATCGATCATGCTGGTAATGATGTCGAGACTTTGCTGGGCACTTAGGTTTTCGGAGTCTTTCATTTTTATATACAGGTTAAGGGATTATCGGATTGCGTAGCGATGTGGTGCGTGTTGTTATACAAGTATACGACATATTCATAAACTGGTTTATGTTATAAACCAAAATATTTTTAGTAAGCTGTTTTTAGCTATTTTTGCCGCATGTTTACAGGAATCATTGAAACAGTAGCCGAGGTTACGGCCATCCGCGATGAAGGCACGAACCGTCATTTCAAAATAAAAAGTGCATTAACCCGCGAGTTGAAAGTTGATCAAAGCGTGTCTCACAACGGTGTTTGTCTTACCGTAGTATCGCTGGAAGGTGATGCCTATTGGGTAACCGCTGTGCAGGAAACGCTGCAGAAGTCTAACCTCTCTTCACTAAAAGAAGGAAGCAAAGTAAACCTGGAACGTTGTATGCTCAACAACGGTCGCTTTGATGGACACATTGTTCAGGGGCACGTTGATCAGACCGGAGTTGTCAAATCAATTGAAGAAGTAGGGGGGAGCTGGCTTTTTCATTTTGAGTACGATGCTGCCTACGGAAATGTAACGGTTGAAAAAGGATCCATCGCTGTGAACGGTGTGAGTCTTACCTGCTTCAACGCTACGGCTAACAGCTTTACCATCGCGATCATTCCCTATACGTATGAGCACACCAGCTTTCACCAGTTGAAAGCGGGTGATGTTGTTAACCTGGAGTTTGATATTATCGGTAAATATGTAAAGCGCCTGCTGGGTATAGCAAAGTAGTTACGAAGAGCGAAGCTGGCGCCTGCGGTACAGGTCTTGCAACCATTGATGAAAGGTATAGCTTATCATGCCGGCAGCAATGCCTACAAACGCTCCTACAATCACATCGCCGGGGTAATGCACGCCTAAATATATACGTGTGTACGTTACCAGTATAGCCCAGAGAAATATCACTCCGATATGCTTTCTTGTTTTACGAAGCAGCAGGAAGAATAGCGTAGCGACTCCGAATGTATTGGCTGCATGACTGGAGGCAAATCCAAAACGGCCACCTTTATAGAGTTCGCCACTGGCTTTGCGGGCAAGGTGTACCAGTCCGTCCAACGTAGGCTCATGCGAAGGACGCAGTCTTTCAAAGTATGGTTTCATTAAACCACTGGTGGTCTGGTCTGCTATCACAATAGTAAGCACAATGGCGATGATGGCAATCCATACTTCCTTCTTATACTGCCGGATGAGCATATATAGCAGCACGGCATAGAGCGGTATCCAGGCAATGGTCTGGGTAAGGAAGAGCATAACCTGGTCGAGCCATGGTGTATGAAATCCGTTCAGGTAAAGGAATAACTTCTTATCAAGCTCAATTAACTTTTCCATCCATTCTAATTTTCAAAGCTATCTTCTCATTCTCCGATTCAATCCACTCTACAGCTTCTTTCATCGATGTAAAGTAACGTTGTGTTATACCAAAGGGCGCAGTGGCCTCCTGTATACTTTCAATATAGTTGTTAATGTGGCCATCGGCATTGGGATGTACCGTAGCGATGCGTGTTAATCCGTTGCGCGCAGATTCAGGAATAATCTCGCGGAACATCCATCGCTGGTCTTCCTTGTCAATGTGCCCGTGACGCGAAAGGTCGGCAATAAAATTGGGAGTGTTATATACTTTTACAAAATCTAATGTCTTGGCAAAAGCCTGGCGGTATTGCTCGCTTGTAACGGACTCCTGCCAGATTATACCGGTAGCGTTAAGCTGTGCATCATAGAAGATCTCGGCATATCGTTCTTTCAGCAATACCTGGCGCTGTATATCTTCCGGCTTCTTCAGGTATACTGTAAATTTGGTATAGCGGTTTATTTCACTCTCCACGGCAATGTGCCCTCCCAGAGCTTCCACCTGTAACTTAACCAGGTATAGTCCCAGGCCTTTTCCTTCGGTGTGAAAATGGAAACGCTTGTATAGCTTG
>CAMLLI010000274.1 GCA_946480685.1 uncultured Flammeovirgaceae bacterium
GTAAATGAATCGCTGGTATGGCTCGATGATATATATAGTCAGTTGATAGGATTTGCAGCCGATCAGATCTTCAATACTCCGGGCGCAACACCTTCGGCAGATCATACACGAATTGCTTCGGCATTGCAGCAGACATTTCATACAACGGATGAGCTATACGTCCAGTTGCTCGCATCACGGTTTTACCACATCGCGAGAATGTTACGCGAGCCTAACCGGGTTACTATATTTTGTGGTGGAAGTGGATGCAGAGCATCAGGCTCAAGCATTGTTGGTGCTTTTGTAGATACTCCGTATCAAATCCACCTGTGTGGCACCGGTAGAGATATAGCTACGTTTATACATGAAATGGGACATGCTGTTATTCCGAATGTCGGAATACGCAATACGGTAACACAAGGAAACGGCATTACTGACAGAGCCTATGACCATGAACGCGTTTTTCATCATCTTACCCCGGAAGAAGCGCTGGACAATGCTGAATCCTATGGTATACTGGCGGAAGCATTGCATACGAGAAGAGCAGGAAACCTGGTAACTCCTCAGCCCGACAGAACAAATTGCACCAATACATCTTTTGTGCTGTCTGCATTTGCAAGAGCTGAGCTTTGGACAAGACGCGGATGGCAATTAGTTGGACAGATGGCTGGACGATTAAGAGGCGGTGCTCCGCTGGCAAGCCTGCCTGCGGGAGAATTGAATTTGGTAAACAGGCATTTGCCCTTTGTTACATCTGCAGCTGATCTCCAGGCTTTAAATAATTTATTTACCAATATATATACATCGTCTTATCATTCTTCGTTCGGTTCGGTTCTCAATTGTCAGGGTGCTTCAAGTGCACCGTGCAGTAGCGGTGCCGTTGGTATTTCAGGAGCCGGAACGGTAACCTCTTCAGCCGTTTCGCTGGGAGCGCAATCGCCCTCAGGAGAAGTTGACTTCTGTCCTGCGTGGTTCAGCTTATCAGAAACAGATCGTATCAAAACTACATTTGTTCTGTTCCTCATGGGAAGACCTTCGTGGATGCACTCGGGTATAAGCATGACAAATGCATTTGCTATAGCTGATTTCGCAAAGGCAACACTCGATGAGACGTTACCACCGCCAACAACACGAGACGCTGCAGAGCATTTCTTCCGTGATCAACCCACAGCACCGGTTACAACTCCTTAGCTATAGATTGCTACTATAATAATCGCATGACACAACATCAGCACAATCAACAACCCCAAACAACGCAAGCTTCGTCACAACCTCCCCAAGGGGCGATAGGAAGCGATCAGGACAGTATAGTTTTGCCGATCCAGTGTAAACTCACCGTTGGAGCAGTAGACGATCCGTTGGAAGCCGAAGCAGATGCTATGGCAGATAAAGTAATGCGCATGCCGGAAAACAGTTTTATACAACGCAAGTGCAAGCATTGTGAAGAAGAGGAGAAAGCACAGCGCAAGCCTTTGGCTTCATTCATACAAAAGAAGGAAATGGCGGGTAGTGGTACCGTTGTCTCAGATTCCGTTAACAACCAGATAGCGTCCACCCGCGGCAGCGGAAGTGCGCTGGACAATTCCACGAAGAGTTTTATGGAAAGTCGTTTTGGGTCAGACTTCTCCGATGTACGCATTCACACCGGGCAGTATGCAGCACAACTGTCGCAGGATCTGAATGCACACGCTTTCACGGTAGGAAATGATATATACTTTAATTCCGGGAAATATACTCCCGGGTCTGACACCGGTAAATATCTGCTGGCTCATGAGTTAACCCATACCATACAACAACAGGGTATACAACGGAAAGTACAGCGCAGTGCCCGGGCCACCGGTCCTAACAGCGCAATAGTAGAGCATGAAGGCGCTACCTATCGGGTAACACGTGTTGTGAATACGACTACAACTACGACCACACCACGTCCACGATTCGGAGGCAGTGCCGATATGACCAACATCTCCATAAACCTGACATGGTGCAACGATCGGTTACGCGGAACTGTAACGCTGGGAGCAAATATACCCGAAGCAGCCCGCGAAGTTGCACAGCGTCTGCTGGACGCTATCACGCGTGGTGCATCCGGACGAGAGCTTTCGGAAATATTACGAAGTGCAGAGGCAACACCATTTCTGGAAGTTGTGTTAGCACAATCAGGTTCATTCCGCCTTACTGCGCGGGGAGAAATTACTGTGAACTCGCAGCGTGTTACCGGAGGTGGTGGCAGTGTTGATTTTGAAATAGGACCAGTGGACCTGGGCGTAGGTATAGATAGCAGCGAAGAAGGCGGTGTAAGTGTCATTCCACATATTCGGTATACACCGGGTCGTACGCAGGATCGGTTCCGATGTACGCAAATGCGGCAGCGTATTTCTACACGCTTTAAGTGTGAACGTCTCACACCGGCACACACGGAGACAAGAACACGGACGGTAACATCAACCGATACGCAGACCAAGTATATATACTTTAATTATGCTACAGACACAATCAACGTTGCGCAGAGCAGGGAGAATCTTGCTGCTATACAACAATTGCTGGCCAGCGGTTATCGGGTAACACAAATACGTGGCTTTACTTCTCCCGAAGGACCACTGGGCCGAAGAAGAGGCAGTACCTTTATGGGTAACACACAGCTCGCAGAAGCACGCGCGAACGCAGCGCAACAACGCCTGCAGCAAATATGTACTGCACTTGCCGATACCGGAGGTTCGTGTGTCTCCGGAGTTGTACCGTCAGTCGGACCGTTGGGCATGGGCGAATTATACTCTTTGCCTGATGACTCCATTGAAGGAAATCCGTTGGCCCGGCATGCTACCGGAGAATTTGAAACAAATCCGGCAGAAGCCGTGCATCGCGATGAAGCACTCATGCAGCGCCTGCAACCATTAACAGCAGCACAGCAAGCTGATATTATATATCCATTACTGCGAAGAGCTGCTATTGTATTTGAGAAGGAAACTTCGCGCCCGGAAAGCTATGAACACCCGGTGCCGGAAAGTTACGCAGAAGTAACATGTCCTTCGGAGGTGGTGAATGAAGCGCAACTGGTGCTGTCATTATACAATCCGCCCAGACAACCGTGATTATATCGGAAGTCTGCTCGCAGGATTTTTCAGCAATATATATATAGGCTTATATAAGTTGAGAACTATGAAAGAGACGTCATCCGCACATTATGAAACAAGGCAGGCAGCAGAATCCTGCGCGCACAGCCCGGCAGCAAATGAACAAAATATAGTTTCGCCCATTCAATGTAAACTAACCGTTGGAGCAGTAGACGATCCGTTGGAAGCGGAAGCTGATACCATGGCCGACCGTATAATGCGCATGCCGGAAAGTAGTTTTATACAACGCAAGTGCAAGCATTGTGAGGAAGAGGAAAAGGCACAGCGAAAGTCTATATCTTCCTTCGTTCAAAAAAAAGATACTGCTTCAACCGGTAATCAGTCAGCTATAGCAGATGCCACGAGCGATACTATACACTCAACGCGTGGGGGAGGCAGTGCTATGGATGCATCGACTAAAGAATTTATGGAGAGTCGGTTCGATACTGATTTCTCATCGGTACGTATCCACACCGGAAGCTATGCTTCACAATTGTCCAACGACTTACAGGCACAGGCCTTTACAGTCGGCAACGATATATACTTTAATGCAGGCAAATATACTCCCGGCTCATCCTCCGGAAAACATTTACTGGCGCACGAGTTGACACACGTTGTTCAGCAATCGGGAAATATAGCCCGGCAAATCAGGCGGCAACCGAAAGAAGACGAGGGGCCGAAAAGTGACCTTGGCAAAGAACTCAATAAGAATGAACTCTTCCAGGAATTACCCGAGT
The DNA here is from genome assembly GCA_946480685.1 of uncultured Flammeovirgaceae bacterium. The sequence goes on from CAMLLI010000274.1 coordinate 3,827, forward strand.
TTGCCCGCAAAAAGATACTCGATGAAATAGACAAGGCGCCTCAGACCATTACCAAGGTTATGCTTGATAAAATTATAGACCTTGCACCGGTCGACAATAAGTATAAAGAAGGATTGAAAAAAGTAGGAGAGGGAATCATTGATATCATTGCCAATAGAAAAGGTCCCTCCGGCAGTGTATGCGATGGGGCCGCGGGCTATTACGAAGGTAAAACCAGGGACTTCAAAGGTATGTGTTGTCATGGTACTTTTGAAAGCGCACAAACCTGTTGTCCGAAAGACAAATTGGCGATAGCAGATCCGCGCGTTTGTTGCAGCGCGGATGAATTTGTGAATGCAGAAAAAAAGTGCGAAAAATTCGGACCAGTAGATCCTACGAAACTATGTATACCACCCGGTAAAAAAGATTCACTGGGCAAATGTTGCATGCCTCCGTTTGAAGTGGTGGATGGCATGTGCGTGTCGCCTCAGAAACCAGAGCCCAAGCCACAACCCTTTAGCCTGAGTTTTAAACTTGGCGTTATCGATGACTATCACATTAATGAATCCGTTCTGAACACTCGACAGAAGCCGCGCTTTGAGACAATCAAAAAACAAATTCATGATTTCATGGAGATGTGCCCTGCGAGCATGGTTATGATTACAGGGTTCGCTGATAAGCCCGGCACTGAAGAACATAATATGGATTTAGGACAACGCAGAGCTGATCACATCAAATTCCAGTTACAGTTAGATCTGATAAAACTTCGTGTAGGAGGCTTGCCATCATTGATCTTTGCACGCTCAGAAGGAGAGAGTAACCCGGTTGACAAAGAGGCAGGAGAAAAATACTCCGCTGCTAACAGACGAGTAGAGATCGAGTTCAGCTCCATGTGTCCGCCACTCGGAAGTCGAAAACCATTTGAGGATACGCCACTGCGGCAACAACGTCCATGGACGTTTACTCGATGATATATAGTATGATTAGTATCGATGTGTAAAATATATACTTAAAAATTAAGCGATAGCATGAAAGAAGTATTAGCGGCTCGTACACCAGGCACGGCACCTGCTGCCCTTACCACAAATACTGCCAATACCGAGGAACAAAGTGTGGTGTTACCGGTGCAGTGTAAACTTACGGTAGGAGCAGTAGACGATCCGTTGGAAGCCGAGGCTGATGCGATGGCCGATCAAGTAGTGTCTATACCACAAAATAGTTTTATACAACGCAAATGTTCACATTGTGACGAAGAGGAGAAGGCGCAACGCAAACCACTCGCAGCGTTCATACAAAAAAAGGAAGCTTCCGCCGGTAGTACAGTTGTATCGGAGTCGGTCAGCAATCAGATAACATCAAGCCGTGGCCATGGCAGTATGTTAGACAGCAGTACCAAAAGTTTTATGGAAAGTCGTTTCGGCAGTGACTTTTCGAACGTGCGTATCCATACAGGCAATGAAGCTGCTTCACTCTCTACAAAATTAAATGCCCAGGCTTTTACTATTGGTCAGGATATATACTTTGACAACGGGAAATTCGCTCCTGCATCATCGGCGGGAAAAAGATTACTGGCACACGAACTGACGCATGTTGTTCAGCAAGCCAACACCGTACAAAGACACTATATTCAGAGAGTTCCGTTCCGGAGACGCGACCCTATACATGACTTTATTCTGGATGATTTCAGTCGCGAAACCGGACTGCCGCGCGATCGCGTTACACAACATAGTGCTGAGTATGCAGCATGGTTACGCAACCGTCCTGTTCGTCTCGGAACTTCTGCCGGCGGAAGAGGTATATATGCTTATGAATTTCCTGGTATCACAACGAATCGCGCCCTCGTAATCGGAGGTGTTCACGGTTCTGAGTTATCCGGAATTGAAGTGGTCGAACAACTTATCACGCAATTGCGAACAGGTCCGCGTCCACATTATACCGTGACTATTGTACCGCGATTGTTTCCGGACAATGCCAGCGTTCGCGAAGGAGATCCTGCCGCTATTCAAGCCGATTCAAATGTAGGCAGATATACTCGTGGTACAGGCGTAGATCCCAACCGGCAAATGCCGGAGTTCGGCAGATCGTTTGATCCGTCTAACCCCGTTGACAGCAGAGGCAGAACCATCGAAGCAGAAAACATCATGTTGCTGGAGCTTATCGATCGAATCAAACCCGCCAGAGTTGTAAGTGTACATGCCATGCATAGTGATGCATCAGCCGGTATATTTGCTGACCCGCGAACGGATCAGAATCAAATTGCATCAGGTTATGATACCGATCGTGAACTGGCACTTGAAATGGCGCGGCTCGCACAGCAGCGTGGTGCCGCTGTGAGTGGCAATCGTTTAGGTTCGAAAAATGAAAATACTACCTATGCGTTGGATCCTCCTATAGCGCAGGCCGGTCAGCGACAAACACGAAGCAGAGGACAAGCAACAGCTGATCATCGCGGTGAAGGCGTAAGCCTGGGAGGCTGGGGCAGTACAGCGGTATGCGATGCTACGCATCCCGAACGAAACCGGGCTGCCATGCGAATCATTACAATCGAAATGCCGCGTGGCCAACAGATCGGAAGAGCACACGTCTGAACCCAGTCAC
>CAMLLI010000275.1 GCA_946480685.1 uncultured Flammeovirgaceae bacterium
ATAGGGTTGATCCGGATAACGCCAGTGCATAGACCGTAGAGTAAGCCCCCAGTTTAGCATCCCAGCTGGTAACACTTCCATTGGTTGTGCTGACAGCAGCTACAGAGTTTCGGCCTACACCGTTGATAGTTGTGAAAAAACCTGCAACGAATAAGCTTGTGCCTGATAAGGTAACCTTGTAAATATAACCTGTACCATTGGTGTTAGCCACCCAGCCCGGGATTATGGTTCCGGTAGTTGTACCGATGTTAATGGCGGCTAATCCGGTGCGGGTAAGTCCACCGACAGCATCGAAAATTCCGCCAATAAAAATAGTGTTTGTTGCTGTATTTACCGCCAGGGTATATATATCGTTATCAATAGCAGGGGGAACCCAGCTGGTAGCAGCACCGGTAGTTGTGTTGAGGGCTGCAAGGTTATTTCGTGATTGTCCGCCTATGGTAGAGAACTCACCGCCTACATATACTGTAGTACCTACTACCTGCATCGCATGTACAAAACTGTTAGGGTTCGGATTCCACGGAAGAAGTGTGCCCGTGGAAACATCAATCGCAGCGAGGTAATTTCTGCTCTGTCCCATGATCTCTGCAAAATTACCACCAATATATAGTGTAGTACCTTCCAGCAGTAACGTGCGCACGTACGTGTTCGGCTCCGGGTTGAAGCTGGTATCAAGTGTTTTATCAGCTTTGATATGAATAAGATTCCCGACAGGCTCGTTGTCAATGGCTTCGAGCGAGCCTCCTACATACCAACCGCCCTGTCCGTCTGAAACAACGGCACCTATATTTCCGCTTATCTTCGGGAAGTCAGCATCGTATATACTCGTGGCAGCATCTATAGCGGCAACATTGCCTGAAAATTTACCACTTTCGTACATGCCTGAACCCATCAACATTGTATAGCCATTGGCATGCGCGATACGATCCGGAGAATTTCTCACTACATAGGCATCAAGTCTGTGTGTATTGGATTGTGCCGATACCTGCTGTATACTGAATATCATCAACAGCACACCAATGAACCGGTATATAGATTGGGTTTGCATAAGGATAGAGCGTATTATACGGATAACTTACAATTGTGCAGACTGAATTAATTTCCGATCGGTTTCAGGTAACTGATGCCAATGATCCATGCGCGGTTGTTATTGCGCGTGTCATCGTTTAGTTTCTTTTGCAGATCGAGCAGTCCCATTTCATAACGGAAATCAAGCGACACACTTCCGTTCTTCAGTATATATTCGATGCGTCCGCCTGCGTTAGGACCTATGTCAAAACGCGAAGCTTCGCTTTTTTCAAAATCAAAATCTTCACTGGCCTGGTCAAAGCCTTCCATTTTGTATTTGCCGCTGATCCAGTATGCTGTATATATACCGGCTGTAAGGTGCGCCTTGAAATTATCGAGACCCGGAATAATAAAACCATAGTCAAGCATGATGGGCACTTCCAGGTAGTTTGCTTCGAGCTGATCGGTTATACCATCGCATACTTTATGATAGTATCCTTTCTGCGTATACTGTAACTCCAGCTGTAAACCGATGTTGCTGTTTACCTGCTTGAAGGCGATAGCACAAAAGGTAAATCCCATGTTGGATTCTTCTTTCCAGGGCGTTTTTGTTTTATAGTTGGAGAACGTGGTACCGGCCTTTGCGCCTATCGACCACAGCTGTGCCTGGGTAACAACGGGAATGGAAATAAAAAGACAGAGTATAAGTTTTTTCATAGACAGAGTATAGCGTACCGAAAATGATTAAAGCGTACCGGTATACATGTGCATGTATACTATATGTCAATATCAATAAGGTTCCAGAATAAACTCGATGGTAGAGGGACCGTCTTTTATACCTGTATCGCGATTGATAACAAGAACCATCTTGCGGGGTGTAAGACTTTCAATTACCCATTGTTCTTTGGGAGCATCGGCTGGCAACAACTGCAGAATGGTATTGTTGTTTTTGATAGACCAGTTTCCTGAATCTGTTTTACCGCTAACCTGTATCCGATTGAAAGTGGATGTGGTGTCGGTGGTTGGGGAGGGTTCCGCCAGAGTCAACCTGTACTGACTCAGATCGCTGGTGTTGTCCTTCACACCATCAATATATACCTCTGTAAGTTTCCAACCACCGGCCACAATGCACATCCTCGATGGGCAGTCCGGAATACTTTCCGAACAGGACGCCGAACAAACTGTTGCTAAAGCCAACGCAACAACTATAATATTTTTTTTCATACTGATGAACGTATTCCTGAATTATGCAAGTCTATATACAACTGACTGAATCATGGTAACGGTATGGCTATCGGTTTTATAGTCACAACTGTTATGCTGACCTGCAGCTATAGCAGTATATGAGTTTGCATAAGTCAAGAATAGAGAGGGTCTTTCAGTACGCATATCTTTCTTAAGTGAGGCGAAGGTAGTGTATGGGATCTATTGAATGCATCACACGAAAATGTGAGCGGATAGGTTACGTTGAAAAAATATTTATATACTGATTGCGGCCGGTTTAAGAAGTTAAACAAGCTTTTCGTTGATAGCTTTTGAGACAGCTTCCGTCTGACTACGCACTTGTAATTTTTCGTAAATATGTTTGATGTGCGTGCGCACGGTATCGATACTGATACCAAAATGTGCTGCAATAAGTTTATAGCTGTTGCCTTTGGAGAGGCTGGCGAGAATTTCTTTTTCGCGGGCGGTGAGTTGGTATTTGTTGGCCTGGTCTGCGGGCAGTTGTTGCAACTGTGCCACGACCAAACGCGCTATGCCGGGACTCATCGGTGCACCACCGTTCATAACTTCGTGTATCGACTCGATTAATTTTTCAGGCAAATATTTTTTCAACAGATAGCCGGAAGCTCCCGCACAGATTGCATCGAGCACGTGCTTGTTATCATCAAACACAGTGAGCATCAATATATAAATAGAAGAATTGAATGACCGTACTTTCTTCACGGCTTCAATGCCGTTCATGCCCGGTAAATCAATATCCATCAGGATAACTTCGGGTTGCAGATTTTTTACCTGTTCTTCTACATGCAATACTTCTCCGAAGCTGCCGGTAAGAACGAAATCAGTTGAAAGCGATATCAGCGCGCTGACACTTTCGCGCAATTGCTGATTATCTTCATATAAGAGTAGGCGGATTGACACAGTCTGCAATATAAGTGAAGTGATTGTTTCTACAGATACCCTGATTATGTGAGTGGAATACGCAGGATGATGCTGGTACCTTCTGCCGGCACCGATTCAATCTGCAAAACAGCATGAATCGACTCGGCTCGGTAGCGCATGTTTTTTAAACCATTTCCGTTGGAAATCAACGTGCTGTCAAAGCCAATGCCATCATCGCTGATGCGCAGGCGTATACCCTGGGCGAAACGTGTAAGGTGCACCACCAATCTTTTACAACGGCTATATTTTGCTGCATTGTTAATCGCTTCTTTAAAAATAAGGTAGAAGTCTTTGCGCACATGCAGGTCCATGCGGGCTGTGGTGAAGTCGCCATCTTCAATAAACTCATAATATATATCCTGCGGTTCCAGAATTTCTGCGGTGAATTCTTTCATGCGGATAATTACTTTTTCAAGCGAATCGTTTTCCGGGTTGATGGCCCATACAATATCGCTCATACTCTCCTGCATGAGTGCCGCGTTCTGGCGAATGGATTTCAGGTACGTCTGCGATGCTTCCGTTTCCCGTTTCTCGAGCGCAATATTACTCATGATCTTGATACTCGACAGCGTTGAACCCATATCGTCATGAAGGTCGCGCGCAACTTTACTGCGTATCTGTTCCTCCACAAAGTAACGGCTTATCTTGGCGCTGCAGATCGCGGCAATCTCTTTCATCATGTGCAGGTGCCACGAGTTGAAATATCGCTTGCGACTATTCTCGGAATCAATTACACCAAATACTTTTCCTTCTACAATAATGGGTACTGTTAATTCAGAGAGGCGTGTCTCATCATCCACGATATAGCGTCTGTCTTTGGATGTATCACTTATAATTTCAGGTTTGCCGGTTTTTGCAACTGTACCTACTATACCTTTACCAATCGGGATTTCGATGGGGTTGACAATTTGATAGGGCTCACGACTCTTCGGCCCGGCTGCTGCTTTTTGTATCAGTATTTCATGTTCGGGTATAACAAGATATACTACACAATCTTCAAACTTGAGTAACTCTACACAGTTAATGGCAATGGTCCAGAACACATCCTTCACAGTATTTTTATTATAGAGTGAAGTGGCAAACTGGTTGAGTATTTTCTGTGCGGTAAACGTACGTTGCAACGAAACGATGCCTGAGTATAGCGCATACCCTGCTATACCAATCAATATACCTATAAACCACAGCTGTTTCCAGAAAGGAGGGGTAATGGTAAATTCAATCGAAGCAATGTTGGATGATTCCTGCCCGGTGGGATCTATAGCTTTCACCTGGAATGTATAGTGCCCATCGCGCAGGTTTATATAGTGGGCGTTGTGTTTGTTACCGGCATCGATCCAGTCGTCATCAAAGCCGTCCAGTTTATAGAAGTATTTTACCTGGGCCGGAAATGTAAAGGTAAGGGCAGCAAATTCTACCAGTAATTCATTCTGCTTGTATGAGAATACGGGATCTTCATCGCTGGTAACAACGCTGTCACTTACCGTGGCGTGCGTAATAACAACCGGGAATTTTTCAGTGTGATGTGCAAGACTGTCCGGGTGAAATTTAATGAAGCCATTGCCGGCACCTGTAAGAAGTTCTCCTTTGCTGTTGCGTGAAATTGTATTGCTCAGGTTGGCGAAAGGAAGTCCTGCAGCTTTATCGTAATGTCGTATAATTTTTCCTTGTGTATCGATACAGGTGAGTCCTTTAAACGATGCCAGCCACAAGTGTCCGTGTTCATCTACTTCAATCGCATGGATTGTACTTTCCGGCAAACCGTTCTCAATCGAAAATGTAGTAAAGTTTTTACCGGGCAGTGCTTTGTACGAAAATTTACTTATGCCTCCTGATGTAGTGGCAATCCATATATTTCCATCCTTGTCTTGTGCCAGATCGTTTACGAGTGCCGAGTGCAGGCGATTCGGGCTGTTGGGATCTACTCCGCTGTATTGAAATTTTTTCGTTCGCAGATCGTATTGAAATATACCATAGCTATAGTCTCCGATCCATACTTTATGATGGGCAGCATCGGAGAGGAGTGAAGTAGGTCGTGAAGCGAAGAGTCCGTCTTCGCGTTCGGTAAAAAGTTTCCATTCCTGTGTTTGCGGGTTGTAGTGAAATATACCATAGTGCAAGGATGCAAACCAGAAGTTACCTTCTGCATCTTCAATCATATCGTTGAAGAGATAGTCATCTTCTTTCGTTGGAAAAGGAAAAACAGAGAAGCGTAAATGTGTAGTGTCGGAAACGAATATATGCCGGCTTGTTAGAACCCAGAGCCGGTGGCCCGAATCTTCAAAGGTATAGGAACATTTGAGCAGTGGTTTACCTCCAATGGAAGCTATCTCCTGTATGGAGCCATCGCTCTTGTTAATGACCATAAGCCGATCGCGGGTATAGGAACTGACGTAGTATTTGTTGTCGGCTTCATGATCGAGTACATGGTAACAATTTCCTGCCGGTAAAGCGCTGGTGTTGGTAAATACGGGTGTGAACGGAAAGAGATTCGTGTGCTGATCGTAAATGCGTATACCCCGTGACGTGCCAATCCAGATGATGCCGTTGTGTTGATATATACTGGTAGCCTTCTCATGATGTATACTAAACGGATTGATATCGTCCACCATCAATGGAGATGCTTCTTCTGTTTGAGGATCAACCGTCCATACACCTTTCAGCGTTGGTATAATGATCGGCTCGTTTTGTGCTTTGATCAGCGAAGAAGACTTGCCCGGTATAATTTCTTTCAGTTCACTGCTGTCGGTTCTGAAAACATATAGTCTTTCCTGTCCGAAGAAAACCTTGTGATTACTTTCAGCAGTGCGAATGTAAACGAAGTCGGAAGTATAGTCGCCACCATAATACGAAAAGGTATGCGTTCGTGTATTAAAACTGAATAGCCCGGCCGTTGTGCCCAGCCACAGTTCATCCATCGACTTGCGTGTAATTTTCTGTATAGCAGTATAGGCACTGGCTGGTCGCCACGGTAAGGCTGTATGCACAAACTCACGCCACGGAAAATGTGTGAATGTATTTGATATGAGATCGTAGTAGCAAAGATCACGGGCATCGGGCGCGATCCAGATGCGGTCGTATGCATCGGCATATATATCCCACACCAGCGCGTTGCTAAGTTTATTTTTTTTTGGCTGCTGGTTGTTGAGGCCCGTGGTAAAAGTATATAGACTATCTTTTTCGGTATTTAATACGTTAAGCCCATTCCAGG
>CAMLLI010000276.1 GCA_946480685.1 uncultured Flammeovirgaceae bacterium
CATGGAAAGCCCAGAGAAATCCCCCCGCTCCGTAAGGATGTGAGAGCATGGCATTCCAGAAATCATCCAGTCCTGCGCCATGACCACCATCGTAAAGGCCGTGCATGAATTCAGTAGGAAAGTATATTTCGTTTCCGTACAGGACTGAGTTCGTTATATAATTATAGTCCGGATAATGTTTCGTATCCGTACCTCTGAATTTTTCCCACGGATGGTATACGAACCGCTGCTGTATATCATATTTCGGAAAATCATCATCGAGTGCAGTGTTCCATCCGCCTTCGTTTCCATTCGCCCATAATACTATACTAGGATGATTAACATCGCGTACTATTAATTCCTTTACCAGTTTTCTTCCAGCTTCCGTATCGTATTTAGCCTGCCAACCAGTAAGCTCATCCAGCACAAATAAACCCAGTGAATCGCATGCATCCAGAAAATGCTGATCGGGTGGATAATGAGACATGCGTACAGCATTCATGTTCATGTCTTTGATCAGGTTGATGTCCAACAGACTGATTGCTTTACTCAGTGTGCGTCCGCTCTCCGGCCAGAAGCTATGACGATTTACACCTTTGAAGATAACACGATTGCCGTTTACATATATACCATCATGTTTGCGTACCTCCACGGTTCTGAAACCAAAACGTTGTTGCAGTGTATGCACCTCCCCTTTCTTATCGCGTAATGAGACAACGGCTTCATACAGGTTCGGGGATTCGGGGTTCCATGTTTTTATATTTTGAAATGATCCGGAGACTGTAAATTTACCCGACTCCTTCACGTACGTATCGGAAGATATAGTCCCTACGTCTGCACCTTGTAAATCTTTTATTTGTACGTGAACCGCGTGACTTGCTGAAATATTTCCGGCAAATATGTCCATGGTAAATTTTCCATCAGCTTTTGCGTCAATCGCGACACGCTCTATATAGGATGTTGGTTTAATTTCCAGGTATACCGGTCTATATATACCACCCAATGCCCAGAAGTCGCCTTCGGATTCCGCCTTTCGTACCGATTCATTGGCAGACAATTTGCTCACCTTTACTTCCAATAAATTATCTGTGCCGGGTTTTATCAACGCAGAAACATCGTATCGAAATTGATAAAAACCTCCCTGGTGTATCGGACCAGCAGCCTTACCGTTGATCTTTACCTCGGTGTCGGTCATCGAGCCTTCGAATACAAGAAATAATTTTTTACCTTTCCATTCCTTCGCAGCGGGAAAGGTGTATTTATACATCCCCTGTTCACCAATCATCTTTTGACCACCACGTCCGTAGGTATATTGACCGAAACCCTGCAACTCCCAGTTAGAGGGTACCGGACTGGTTGTCCACTTGCCTGAATTATTGCCGGCTGTACAGAAAAAGTCCCAGCGTACGGTGTGATCTTTATCTACACCCGATAGATAGTGACGTTGTGTTTCTGTTTTTTTTATCTGCGCAGGCAAATATGTACTGCATACTATACCCAGTACAGTAAATATGAATCGTAACATCTCGAAATATATTATTTCTTTTTAAGGAAGGCTACCACCTCGTCTGAGAAAGCCTGTGAACGAGCGGTGTTGTTATGATCGCCCGGTATACGTTTATAAAGTGCGTTAGGTATAAGTGAGGCCAGTTTCTCGGATGAACCATTGTCTTCATCGCGATCGCCACAAAGTACCAACACAGGTTTATTTATTCGCGACAACTCTTCAACACTTGTGGAAGGTTGCGCCTTCTGAAGATAAGCAAGTGCAACCTGATCAAGCTTTTGTTGTTTTACATATTGCACAGCATTGGCAAGTTCAGGAATATTTTCTCCCATTAATGCTTTGTAGAACATTAGCCTGCGAGGCCACTCCGGATTTGTGAAGTCAGCGCCCATGCCACCCAACACCGTGCGATCCACCCGAGTATCAAAAACTAGAAGTCGCGATGCGATAATAGATCCACGCGAATACCCGACAACACTATATTTCTTAAGGCCAAGTTTATCAGCAAGTCCCATAATATCGCGGGCCTCTGCATCTTTCTCGTACGCTTCGGGTTTATGAGGTTTGTCTGACAAACCGTTGCCGCGTTGATCGAGTGTAATTACTTTGAATCCAGCCACCAGCAAATCGTTATAGAGTGCTGTACGCTTCCATGATCCACCGTCTACTATAAATCCATGGACAAGTATAACGGGTTCACCAAAGCCTTTTACTTCGTAGTGTATTTTAACACCGTCAAAAGAAGTAAGGAATGTAATAGAATCAGATTGGCTTTGCGCATGCACAACTGCTGACAGCCAGCACAGTTGTACGATGACCATTAAAAATTTTTTCATGCTCTTTTCAATTGGATGTAGCAACCTGAGGTTGCAATGCTTCTTGTGCGCATACAAGATACACGAAAGGAGCATTCCAATTAATAGCAATTTCGTTAGAGGCGTAAGAGCAGTCATTATCGGTATAGGCCTCATCGGCTACCGAAGAAGAGTACCGGCATTTATCCTGCATACCCGGGTTTGGTCCGCCTGCCAATAATCCCGGAATAGGCTCCAAGATACCATCGGCGATGGAAGGACGATGATGTGGATGCATGGGTGTCTTCTTACCGTAACCTGTGAGGAAAGAATAGCCGGTACCATTTTTTCCAAGGAGAAAATCGAGATTGGACAGTGCATAGTTGAGATATTTTTTATCACCGGTAACTTTATAGGCCTGTATCAATTCTATACCCTGGTTGGCAGCCACCGCGCTACTTCCCCAGATATAGTCTTTAGCCGAACCACCCATCACCGTGTTGAATGCGCGTGTATCCACTCCGTTAGTCAGCAAATCAGCAAAGCGAACAACTCCTTCCTTCATCAACGCTACCTTTGACTGAGCAGCAGCGGGCAGCGATGTCTCAAATCGAATCATAGTATAGTATCCCAGCAAATGCACTCCGCTCCATGACGGCAGCGGCAGATTTCGGTCTGACAACACTTCAACCTTATCAAGATACTGCGCTTCTTGTGTAGAAATATATAGTTCAGCAGCAGCCCATGTGAACTCATCCGCAAAATTATCATCGCCATAACCACCGGTTGTTACATCCGGATCAAAGGTTTTGTTCATGGCGTCCTGGTTATATACTATAGCAGGATTTTTAACAGCCCATTGCCACGCGCGTGTAGCAGCTGTAAGACATGAATCAGAGAGGCCGGGAAGCTGACGCCCGAACTTTTTAAACACCCGTGAAGCCTGAGCCGCTACAGCCGCGAAATCTAACGTTGCTGCTGTACCTTTTTGCACTACATACCGTGGACGTGTTGCAAGATGAGGCATAATCATACCATCAAATTTTTCGTTGGTGAGTTTATGATAGACACCGCCATCGGCAGGGTCTTGCATCGTCAACATCCAACGGAGATTCCACAAGGTTTCATCCAGCAGGTCGGGTATATCATTTCGGCTTTCGGGTATATTTAGTTTTAATGTATCGAAATATACCGGGAAGTCTTCGTATGCGGAGAGCAGCGTGCCCATCGTTATACCGCTGTTGACTATATATTTATTATAGTCACCGGCATCAAGCCATCCTTTCGATGACGATATAGCTGTTCCGGCCGAACGTCCTGCATACGCAGCCGATGGATGTATCAATACTTTGTTATCCGGATGTGAAAGTGGTCTGTGCCATTTGCCTGCATATTGTTCGGGCAGTGATGTTGACAAACGCTGAAAATAAAATCCTTTTATCGAAGCACGCGCAGCAGCATCGTGTACATTTTGTTTAATCTCAAATGTATATGACTCTCCTACCGAAGGTACCACCAGAGTATATGCCCCTTCTGTTTTCAATGCGGAAAAATCAGCAATCCGCGTTTTCTTGTCAGAGAAAATTGATTTACGTACTTCACTCAATTTACCGCGATATACTTCTTTACCCGTTCCCTTCGTCACTATATAAAACTCCGTAGCCTTATCGCCAATTACCACCGCAGATTTAGGAGCCTCCGGGTAATAACCTATTTGATTGAGACGGATAAGGTCAGCCGGGAATTTATCTTTTTGCTGGCATTGTACCTGTAAAACAAATAACACCGACACGGAGAGAAGTATAATTTGCTTACGCATCTTTCGGAATAGTTAAAGTAAAAATATATCAATTGCTAAAGTCTATTCAAATGTAGCCTGAACAGAGGGTAATTTGAAAATGAAATATTCATTTACGCATACGATTTGTGATAACCGGCTCCCGGGACAAGCGCTAAAAAAGAAGAGGCCGTCCTTCCAAAGAAAGACAAGCCTCTTCAAGTGCTAAACCAATTAACACTTCATCATTTATCTACGATTCTGAAGTTATCAGCCGCGGCATAGAAATTATCGATGGCAGCATCTGGCGTTTTGAAGATAAACTGAAAATCATTGATCTTCGATATATCTGCTATCTGACCGCCAGCTGCCGATTTAAATTCAGATAAAGGTATATAAGCCGTACGCCACCCGGTGGTAGCATAGCCGGAAGTTCTGTATGCTTCAGAATCCCATGGCTTAAACAGGTATCTATACTCTACACCGTCCGATTTTATCATGATCTCATAATATCCGGCTTTCCAGGTTTCAACTACGTAATGCTCAAACTTGAACATTTTTGTTGCGTGGCTTGCTGCCGGTAATCCAAAATCAAAACCACAGGTTGAAATTACCCAGTTATCCTGCCATCCGGATTTAGGTAAATTACTTTGTTTGATCATTGTATAGCGGCCGCTCAGTACTTCAAGATCTGAATTAGCTGGATCAACACGCTCAGCACTTCCCCAGCATACATCAGCGCCCCAACCCGTAGCCGGTATATCAAAGTTAACCATGTTGCCTATAGAAGCTGAATTCAGAATGAAAGTAGATGTCGCAGTTCCTCCGGCTGATACTACCGTTACTGTTTTGCCAGTAGGATCACTGCCTGGCATGGTGAAGGTAATTTCGGTTGCATTTACTTTCGTGATCTGAACTTCCTCGTCTCCTACCAATACTTTAGATACAAAATAGAAGTAGTTACCCAAGACACGGTTCTCAGCACCTGGCGCAGCGAGTTCATTATATACAGCACTTACTACTGGCTCCGGCAGAATTACCGTAAAATCATACGATGTAGATTTACCGGATGAAGTTACCACCGTAATCTTATTCAGAAGTTCCCCGGGAGGCGAATCTGGTATGGGGCAAATAATATTGGTAGACGTTACGTATACCGGTTTCAGATTAGCCTCCACATCATTGAACAAAACTTTCTGTACACCTTCAAGTCCGCTACCCTGTATAGCAACTACGAGATTGAACTCTCCTGCGGTAATCGTACTGTCCTTCACAGTAACTCGTACGTTCGTGATTATAGGCTGACTATCCTCATCCTCGCTACACGAAATGATGAAGGCCGAGAACAGAATCAACCCTATACATGTATTTAATACTATATTTTTTACTTTCATACATTCAAGATTTATGAATTAGAAATCCAACTGGCTGAAATCATACGCTACCGGATCAGCACTCAGGTTGGGGTTCTTAAGAATATCTACCTCCGGGATCGGCAATTCGAAATCACCGGCAGATGGCGTATAGTGCTTTGTTGTAAGCGTGATCGGCAAGGACGCAGCATTGCCACCATAATACCCGCGTTCCTGACTTGATAACTTTTGAACAGCCTTTTGCTCATCATAATAGTACAAGCGAACAAAATCAAACCAGTTGTCGCCTTCATAGGCAAGCTCACGTCTACGTTCATCAAATATATCATCAAAAGATATTGATGTTACATCGGTATGTGAAGGTATAGCACGTCTCTTAACTGCGTTATAAGCCTCTAGCGCTTCGCCATCTCCTGTGCTTCCGGCGTTACCCAATATAGCCTCCGCATAAATCAGGTATACATCAGCGAGACGAAGTATATGTGTGGAAAGAGACGTTTTCATAAAATCAATTGGTCCTCCGCCTTCAGCATCATTGTCTCCTTTATTTCCAACAATGTGCTTTCTTGCCCATGCACCTGTCGGCGATGCAAATACACCTTTGGCATCCCAATACACACGTAATCCTTTGCCGTCAACTTCGTATGGTGAAGGAGTGACACCTGGTCCATCTATTAACATTTTTCCATCACGGTTGAGCTCGGTATAATAATCGTTGTTCATCATGATGGTTGCCTTTCTTCTCTTATCTGTGTTAACGCGATCAGAAGCATCAACTTCAGTTGCATCTTCACCAAACAATTGTTGCAGATCAACAGAAGGTCCAGACCATGTTCCCCAACCATCGCCGAAACCGGTTAAAGTTTGAACAGCAAGGTCAGCTTGTATAGCATTCTGTGTTCCCCAGTTAGCAGTCGAGATCCAGTGCCATGAGATCAGGTTCTCCGGA
>CAMLLI010000277.1 GCA_946480685.1 uncultured Flammeovirgaceae bacterium
ATCACTTTCAGTTCATTGCCTTCTTACCTGATAGCCGCCATTTCCATACTGCGATTTCCCCCTGTCAGGAAAAAGGTTCCGTTCACAAACGTCACCTTCGCAGGTGATTTCAAGAAGTCAACGCCTTCGTCAAGTCCTTTTGGGTTGGCCTGCGATGTGGCAGTCTTCGAGCCGGAAGATGAGGAGCTGGAGGAGCTGCTACCGGATGCAAGACCTTTCAGTTTACTGAGTCCCTTCCCACCCTTCTTCTCTTCACCGCCCGATGTACCGGAAGCCGTTTCGCCACCACTCAAGTTTGCAGGCTGATCTTTGCGGATATAGGACCAATTGATGGCATCGGTTGAGTATAATACCCGGAATGGAAACGCCAGTATAAATACACCGTCTCCGAACGCGACATGTGAGAGATATTTTTCGAGGACATTATTGCTTCCGGTATGACCCATGAGTGATACCTCTTTCCATGATTGTCCTTTATCTGCCGATACTACAAGCGTGCTTCCGACAACAACAATCAATCCGTTACCCTGCGCAACGGATGTTACAAATGCGCCCGGAATTCTCGAGTCCATTCCTGCGTCCCAAACCATCGACCATGTTTTTCCTCCATCATCCGACTTCATAATTTTTTTTCCGGCAGGTGCAATAAGTGTTTGCGAAAACGCATTTGCAACTACCATGAATACCAACAATAATCCGAGGTAAAACTTTCTCTTCATTTTCATAACCAGCTTTTTGTTTTTTTGTTTGATGCTATATTTATTAGAGAGGGTCTTTAATTACATTAAGCTATATCTATATATTATACTTATAAGGTTTGATTGAACGATACAGGACCTGGCGCGGTAACTCACGCCATCACGGATTTACCCGTCATCGACAATTTGAGACTATAGGAATTGTACCACACGTTTTCCACATACAGCACGTTTCGGTGAAGAAAGTTCTTGTCAATGGATGCAGGTGTATATCCGGACAGATTTTTGAATTCGTTGATCATGTGCGGCAAGTCATGATAGCCACAAAGCCTCGCAATATCTTTGCAGTCTAACTCTTCGCCCTTGTAACAAAGGGTATATAGCGCATGCATATATCGCTTCAGGCGTAAAAACGACTTGGGGTTAAAGCCAACGTATCGCTGAAAGACACGTTCTGCTCTTTTTTGATTTACCTGTAACGTATGGCAAAGATCTTTTACCCTTGTTTCGTCTTCCGTGTAAAGCATACTCTGAAATAATGTATCGAACATTTCAAAGTATATTTCCTTTTGTTTATCCGCTTCCTGTTTGGTCTGTTCTAAAAATTCACTCACCAGGGTTATCTGCCGATTGGGACATGCCGTATTCAGCACATGATCAAGAATCACGACAATCTCCTTCGAACTCACGTTACTTAAATGCATGATGGAATTCTGAAGCTGTGAACAGGGAACCCGAAACAGTGAAAAAAACTGACCAGGATAGAACACCACTATCATGAACCTGGAAGGCCTTGAACTCCGCAGAAAAAATGTGCGGTCGTGTGGACCAATGAAACAGCCGGTATCAAATGTTACAATTTTCTTGAAATGCGGATCAGAAACTTCAACCTGAACATTTCTCTCGAGCGCAATAATAAATGTACATGCCAGTGAAGGCAAAACGTGTTTAGGGTGTTGATGCAACGACTGAACGAACAAGCTCTGTATGGTATCCTGCAGTTCTTCCGGAATATTTACTTCCTTCTGCTGCACTGCGCTTCCCGACAAATTTTCATTCAGTGTCTCTTCGACTATATACGGTTTCATATATATACCTGCTTCTGTAATAATTACTATTGTACTGCCATGGTGAAAGCACTTGATGATACGAGCTTATCTTCCAACGCTTTTTTTACTGCTTCTGCACGGGAATTCACATTGAGTTTCTTGTATATATTCTTGATGTGTGTTTTGGAGGTTTCAGAACTGATGTTCAGCATCGCAGCGATCTGACTATACGTGTTACCCTTCATCATTAATTTCAACACCTGGGTTTCACGTTCAGATATAGGGGAAACGCGGGACACCTGGAGAGTCTCGATAATCTTACGCGCTATATGTCCGTCAAGCGGAGAACCACCGGAGGTGATGTCTGCAAGATGCTTCTGAAGATCGTTGAGTGAGTCGGGTAATAAATAGCCGTTCGCACCTGCGCTCAATGCAGTAATAGCAACTTCCACTTCCGTGTACTGTGAAATGACAAGTATATCGGTCTGCGGAAATATCTTTTTTATCCGGGTTATCGTTTCAATCGCTTTTACTTCGGGAAAAGAGATGGTGAGAATAACAATATCCGGATAGTCATCGGGGACACATTTTGCTGCGCGGTCATAGTCATCATAGGCACCGCATAAATTATACTTGTCAGAATACTCGACCAGCGATGAGATAAAGGCCAGCAACTTTTTGTCGAGTGCGATGATGGATATCCTCTTCTTGAATGCCTTCATAAATCGTGAAAGTTATTTTCATCGAAATATTACGGCAAAAGGACTCAGGCGAATAGCAAATACGCCCAGAGGGATGGTTTATACCTGCAATCCGTTAGGTTTTACCGGTGAGATGAGAGTCCTGTTTTTGAGGAATCTGCAGTAAAAAACGAAAGGAGGTAACTATATAGTCCCTCCTTTCTTTCCTGCAAAATGCTTCGTTTACTTCTTGTCCCAGAACAATTTGGTGTTGGGCTCATCGCCACCCATGGCGCTGGCAGCAGCGGCTCGTTGCGCCCCGTTCTGCGTCTGCTCACTCACCGGATATATCATTCGGACCGGAATCTTCAATGGATTTACGATGCCCTCTCCGGATGGAGGAATGAGTGTTGGTTTATCAATTCTTCGCCACTCAACCCATGACTCCCAACCGCGGTTATTAAGCGCCAGCCATTTTTGCAAACCAATCTTTTCAATATAGTCTCCTTCGGCTGTCAAATACGAAACGTCATCCTGTGCCAGGTATATTTGTGCATCACCCATGCTGCCACCCCAATAGGTAATGGAATTCGTGATGCCGGCATTATAGTGTTCTTCTGCTGTACCTCCTACTGAGAAGCCACGCTCAACTGCCTCAGCGAGCAGGAACCGGATTTCAGCTGCATCCAGGAATATAGCCTCGAACGTTGGTGCTGTGATTTTATCACTGGCGTGCGAATAGTTTGCGTAAGCATTCGGGAAACCATATTTACCACCTATATATTCGCCATCAACGGTGGTAAAATAAAAGGGTCTGCGTGGATCTTCCAGCGTATTCATCACATCAACGATCGTGCTGGCAACAATAAAATCTTCGCGGCTTGTAAACAGCGGATTAACGTTGGCCGAAATCGGATTGTTGTTCGGTGAGGCTACATATTTAAAGATAGCATTGTCCTCGTTTGTCGTTACAACAAAGGGTGCAGCTTGTTCTACTATAGCTTCTGCTTTTGCCGGATCTACATCGATGAGCAGCATACCCATTTTCAGTTTAATGGAATTACCAAACTTGATCCACTTATCAGCGTTGCCGCCATAAAATATATCATTCGCACCAAAGCCTGAGCTGGTTCCGGGTGTTAACAATTGGAGCGATGCATCTAAACGCTTTAACAGATCTGCATAGATTGTTGCTGCATCATCATACTTGGGCAATGGCTTGTTAAAATCCAACGCTTCCGAATACGGCACGTTTCCAAATGTAGTGACCAGTATATGCCAGGTATATACTTCGATGATGCCGATCTGAGCAAGCTGATTATTTTTTTGGGTGGCATCTAACAGTTCATCTTCCTCAATCAGTCTTTTCGCCTCTTTCAGATCAGACAGAACATCGCGGTATAGTACTGTCCAAATGTTTTGTGAATACGTACGCGCGATCATGTTATAGCGAGGCTCGTTCAGATATGTAGTGGTTGTCCAATACTGCACGAAGAGCCGGAAGTTGTTGAAGTTTACACTTGGTGTTGTAATCCAGTCTGTCAACGCTTTCACAGAAGCCGTAAACAGTGTCTTGGGCGGTGCTGTGGATGCGCGCTTTTGATCCACATTGTAATCATCCAGGTTGTCCACACAAGCTGTTAACAGCACGATGGTAAAAATAAAATATATAACCTTTTTCATAGCGTGATTTTTAGAAGCTTAGTTTAACATTGAAACCATAGTTTCTTACCATCGGGTAAGCACCACTCTGATATCCTTGCGCAGCATTACCAGAGCTGAGGCCTTCTTCCGGATCGGAGTACTCCATGTTCTTTTTGATGATCCATAAATTCCTTCCGATGATGGATATATCTACGCTTTTAAACGGTGCTATTTTAGACAAAAAGGTTTGAGGTAAAGAATACGTGAGGGCCACTTCCCGCAGCTTGATATAGCTGCCGTCATATACATACCATTTGTGTGGTGCACCTGCTTCACCGTTGGCTACATAACCGAACGGTGTTTGTCCATAGCCATCGAGGTTCTCTCCGTAGATTGTATTCGGTGTACCATCAGCCTGAACACCGCTAAGCAGTATACCACCACCTTGCGCTACGGGCAGGCGTGATTCAACACCGCGAGCATTAAGACCTGCGCTGTTTTGATACAGACCGGTTGCTTCACCATACCATTGATCAAGCGAGAATATATCTCCGCCGTGACGAATGTCCACCAGGAAATTCAGCGCCACATCTTTATAGCGCAGGGTGTTGCTTACGCCACCGGTCCAATCCGGATTAGGATTACCTATAACTATATCTGATCGGGACGTGCGCGCATAGTAACCGTCTTCATTCACAGTACGCTGCCCATTGGTATAAATAAAATCAGTTCCGCGAATAGCACCGAAAGGTTGTCCCTTTGCTGCGTTGAGCGATACACCGCCCTGAAGCGGAGTGATCACAAAGTTGCTGACTTCATTCTCGCCTTCGCCATAGAGACTTACCACTTCGTTTCGGTTACGGGTAAAGTTTACATTGACTGTCCACGAGAAATCTTGTGTTCTTACAGGTGTTCCAAAAGCCGAGATTTCGATTCCTTTGTTCTGCACTTCTCCGGAGTTAACCCACAACGCAGTGTATCCGGTTGCCGGGGTAACGTTCACGGGAAGGATCTGATCGAATGAACTTGCTCTATAGTATGTGAAGTCGAAACCGATTCTCTCATCCAGGAACTCTACTTCCAGACCAGCTTCTATACTCTTGGTTCGCTCTGACTTCAGGCCCTGGTTGTTCTTCGTGCTCGGTAATGAAAACAACGGTACAGATCCTAAACCGGCCGGCTTATCATATACTGAATTTATACTTAACGCGGTGGCGTCATTTCCAACTTCAGCATAGTTCACACGGAATTTACCATGAGACAACCATGACGGCTTATATATATTTGAAAACACAAAGTTAGCACCAGCCGATGGATAGAAATAGCTGTTGTCTCCGATCGGAAGCGTTGTCGATTTATCCTGACGTGCTGCGAGCTCGATGTATACAAGTTCTTTAATTCCAACTGTAGCTTGCGCAAATATACCATCGACACCTACACGCTCGAATTCTTCAAAGGAAGGATACGGGTTTGCATTGGTTGCCAGCCTCGAATCAGAGTAAGCAATTGGATTTACGGAGTTGGACAATGAATATAGACCCGGTACTACCAGACCACCATTGGTTGTGCCTCGCACGGCATTAAGTCTTGTTCTTCTGATGTTAGCGCCGATGAGACCTTTCAGATCGATCACTTCACTCAGCTTCTTGTCGAAGTTGGCAATGAAGTCGAAGTTCGCTTCATTATAGTTTCTGTTATAGCGCGAATAATATGGAGTTCCGGAACTCGTCACTGCCAATCGCTCCTCCTGAAGATCGGCCGTATTATCAAATGCTACCCGGCCTAATAAACTCAGCCACTCGGTTGCCTTATAGTTAAGCGTTGCATAACCAAAGAAGTGATCGCGACCATCGTTGGAAAAATTTTCGTATCGCGAGAAGTATGGATTGTCAGAATAAAGCGGACCTGTTCCGGCTGCGTTCCAGTTCCAGGTAATGTTCTGGCGATTTCGGAAATACGCAGCACGTTGCTCTTTCATATCAACATTTACCTGTGCCCACTGACGGAAATTTTGGTTGGGGTTCTTACCATTGTAACCCGTTCCAAAACGACCTATACCAACAATGCGCGAGTAATTGGCTGACGCTGCTATAGTAAGTTTAGGAGTGATGTCGTAAGACGTAGAGAAGTTTACCAGATCTTTATCGAGTGTACTGTTGGGTAACACACCTTTCTCATCACTTCGATTATAGCCAAACTTAAACGTTGCCTTTTCACCACCGGCACTCACCAATATACTTTGATTGGAGCTAACAGCTGTCTCATAAAACGTACTCGGATCATTTTTAGCAGCGC
>CAMLLI010000278.1 GCA_946480685.1 uncultured Flammeovirgaceae bacterium
GCTCGAGCTATGACGATGTTGTAATCGACTTCGGAACGGACCCTACAGATCCGAATGCCGGTCCAGATAAACAAGTATGCGGACCTTCCTCCGTGCTGGAAGGAAATACACCTTCGATCGGAACTGGTAAGTGGAGTGTAATAAGCGGCCCCGGCAGTTGCGCAGGTGCAGCATGTTCTATCAAGATCGACAATACCGGTGCAGCAAGATCAACGGTAAACCTGCAAGGTTCACCCTATGTATATGGCGCCTATACCCTCCGTTGGACGATCACCAGTGGTGGTGCATCCTGCTTCGAAAAAACAGACGATGTTGTTATTACATTTGATGAGCCCGCGGAAATCACAAGCGCTCCGGATATCGACAGCGTTTGTATCGATCCGAAAAATTTTGCTCCTATAAAAGTTTCCGGTGTAGTTTCCGGTGGTGCAACTGGCGGTCATTGGGAAAATATATCCGGCAACGGTACTATATCTGCCAGCACACAAAGCGGCAGCGGTCCGATTACCATTGAAGCTACCTATACACCTACACAAGAAGATTATGATGCCGGTGTACCGATCCGTGTGAAACTGGTTGCAACACCTGCGAGTACCAGCTCATGTTCATCGGTAGAAGAAGAAGTAAAGATAAATATAGATCGCAAGCCTGCAGCCCATGCCGGCAGCGATATACCCAACATCTGCGAAAGCTTTGTTCAACTGAATGCAGACCCGACAACGTTTAATGCTTCGGGTGAATGGTCTACTACAGTAGCAGGCGTAACGTTTGATGATAAAACAAATCCGCAGACCACCGTGCGCGGGTTAACTGCTGCACCCAGCAGTGTACTTGTTACGTGGACCGTAACCAGTGCAAGCGGACGATGCATATCAGATCCGTCTTCTATCACGCTTACGCGCGCGAAACTTCCGGATGCTAAATCATTCACCACGCGCATATGCGAAGAACCACCGGCAGGTGCACCGGTTACTGCGAATATACTCCTGACAAACTATGAAGATTCCGTTACGACATTACCGGCAGCTGACCGAAGTATAACCTGGTATAGAAACGGAACACCGCCCGCAGGTACGCAGGTTACAGATCCTTCCATTCAGGAAACCAATATCACTTCAGGACAAATATACCTGGCCCGCATTCGCGATCTGTCTTCCAATTGTACCAACGATGCGATGGTTACGGTAGATGTTCGTGCATTACCGGTTGCCAAAGATGCTACGGTTGCATTTTGTGAAGACTCTCCCGGCAGCAACAAAGTATCCAATATAGATCTGAGCGATGCAACGTATGTAAATGAGGTAACCGGAGGTGCCAGCGATGTAACAGTAGCATGGTATCCTTCATTGTTCGATGCGCAAAACAACACCTTTGAAATTACTTCTCCGGTGGATGTTAACGGAAGCGCGAAGTATTATGCCCGGATTACTTTCAAAGACAAACCTTCTTGCGCAGACTATGCAGAGCTTACGCTTACCATAAAGAATATACCGGCCAGCAGCGAGATTTTCGGAAGAGAATCCGTATGCCAGGGTGATGCCGTTGAGATATACCAGATCACACCTATAAAAGGCGTCAAGTATCGCTGGAATATACCGACTGCCTCCTATAAAGTTTTTGGCGGAGGAACCGACAGCGATTTCTTTGTACTGTTGCAATTCCCTACAGCAAGCCCGAATGGTGTTGCCGATACTATCAGCGTTCAGGTAGAATTGAACGGATGTAGTGCTCCCGTTACTAAAAAGACTATACTCGTTTCTCCTACTCCCGGCAAGCCTACTATACATGGCGATTCAGTAGTTTGTGAGAATGATGAAGGTATCAGTTACAACGTGACCCCTAACAACTATCCGACTTCATCCTATAGTTGGGAGATACGGAAGTTGTCCGATAATTCACAAGGCGGAGCATTTATTTCAGATGGCCAGGCAACGAACAAGATATTGGTCAATTTCCTTACGGAAGATGTAGTCATCAGTGTACAGGAAAGCAATTCGATATGCGTTAGCCCGCTGGCGAAAGATACTATACGGGTGAACAAGCGACCGATCATGCTGAATGGCGATGCCGATGTCTGCAGTGATTATGCGACCGGCGTAAAATTCCAGGCGGATCCATCAAGTCCGGTTCCTATCAGTAAATATAACATTACCAATGCGAGCTTCGCTACAGAGATCATACCGATCGTTGGTCCGACCAAAGGCTCAGGTGTTGCTGATGATGCCATCGCGAACGACCAGTTCCAGAACCTGAAAGCGGTTCCTTTACCGGTGAACTATACTGTTATACCTGTAAATATAGGGGCCACGGGTAAAGAATGTCCGGGAGATGCCGAGATCATTACGCTTACCATTAAGCCTGAACCACAGCTTCACCCTACTCTCGACAAAGAACTATGCAGCAATATTGAAACCGGGATCGTCCTGGCGTCTGCTTCCAATACATTCCCCGCAGACAAGTTCATCATTGAAAGTATATATGTACCGACTGGTGTAAAAGCTATTTCGTCTATACAAACACCGGACGCAACCACGCAGTATAATTCGGATGCCATTAAAAACCATCGGTGGGAAAACACCAACGGTGCCGACAGTACGGTAGTATATACTATACGCCCGTACAGTACGCAATTGAATTGTGCCGGTGCACCACGTCAGGTAAAAGTCACGGTTCATCCGAATACAGTCATCAAACCTGTTGCAGACTTTACAGCTTGTAATAATGATCTGCTGGATGTTGCATTTGAATCCCTTAACAACACCGATGCAACCTTTACATGGTCTGTGAAGAATGCAGATTCCTATATCACCACAGGATCAAACGCAGGTCAGGGTGATATCAGTAACCTGCTGGTAGAAAATTCTAAAGCTATAGACGGTGCCGTAACATTCGAAGTGATCGGTACAAACCCGGCAACGGAAGGAAGCTGTACCGGACCTGCCATTACTTTTACAGTAACTGTACATCCTTCTCCGGAAGCAACAAAAATCGAAAAGACCGTTTGCTCCGATGTTCCGGGAGGCAATACCTATACCGCTGACCTGAAAGCGCTCGAATCCTCCATAACACCGAATGCCGGCAAGGCCGATACAAAAATTACCTGGTATAAAAGTCAGACGCTGAATAGCGCTGATCTCATTCCGGATGCGGCCCTGAAAGCCTATATCGTAGAGAACCAGGTACCACTTTATGTGAAGGTAGAATATATACCAACCAGCTGTACCAATGTTGTTACCGTTGAGTATACTGTAAACCCTTCTGTATCCTTCCAAGCAACACCACGAAACTTACTCTGCAACGGTCTTAGTAACGGAGAGATTAGTGTTGTTGTTAAAAACGGTACACCTACCTATTCGTACAAGATCAACAATGCTATTCCGGTAACAGCGCCATCCGATAATTATACCTTCACTTCATTGTCAGGAGGTAACTATACCATTGTGGTGCAGGACCTGAAAGGATGCAGCGCTACTTCTGTTGTATCGTTGTTCGAACCTACGGCATTGGTAGCCGATGTAAAATTGAAGAAAGCGATCAGCTGCTTCCAGGCTAAAGATGGCGAAATAGAAACGATCGTAACTGGGGGCACTGCACCTTATACTGAATACCGAATCGTACAAAGCAACGAGCTCGATGCCGACAACGATGGTATATTTCAGAACCTCGGTGTAGGAAGCTATAACGTGCGCGTAAAAGATACCAACGGCTGCTTTGCTACTTCGGAAATGCTTACGATGGATCAACCGACACCAGTGGAAATCAGCACCGTATCGGTCGCTACCGATGACGATGGGTATAACCTGACGTGTAAAGATGCTACCGATGGTGAAGTGAAAGTAACGTTCACCGGTGGTACGCCTGCTGCTACAGGCTATACGGCTGTACTCACGAAAGTAAATGATGCAACAACCTCTGCTACACTACAGGGTATAGACAGCGTTCGGTTCAAGGATCTTGGTAAAGGCACTTATACCATCGTGATTAAAGATGGCAACAATTGTGCATCGCGTCCTTCGGCTGCGACTATATTAAATCCGCCTGCGTTGAATGGAGGGTCGATAGGTGTAGATCAATCTGTGTGTCTCAATTCACCGGCAGAGAAAATCACGGAGCTTTCACCTCCCTTTGGCGGTGTGGAAAATTACCGTTACCAATGGCAACAGCAACAGACACCGGATGGCGAAGCACCAACAACAGACAACTGGATCGATATACCGGCATCTGCGAATGGAAATTCGAATGAATATACTCCGGAGATACTAAGCCAGACTACATACTTCAGAAGACTGGTGTGGAGTGTATCCACGCGTACGGGTAAATATTGTGAAGTAAAAGGAACGGATGAGCGTGAAATGGTAAAGATCACCGTAAACCAACCACCGGTGGTTCGCCTGGATGCTCCTTCTAACCTATGCTATGGTAAACCGGGACAAATCAAACTGATTGTAGAATCCGGTGCCATACCTATTACCTATAGCTATACTGATGGCACCAATACCGTACTGAATGAAGAAGGTGGAAAAACCAGCGTTGTTGTTCTACCAGAAATCACGGAAGATAAAACCTATAAATTCTATGACATTGTTGATGGCAATGGCTGTAAAGGAGATGATCAGGAAGCAAGCATCAGCGTTGTAAAAGTCTCCACCGACTTTTCGATTGTAGGTTCCGATGCACAATGTCCCGGCAATGAATTTGAATTCAAGTGGAACGTTGAACCGGATGTAAAATACGAATGGGTTTGGTCACGCGACAGCTCGACTGTAATTCGTGAAGATTCATTATCGGCTGGCGACCACACCATCAAGCATGGGTTTGCTGCGGGGTCACCGAACAACTCCACAGTATATAATGTAAAGCTGAAGGCATCGAACTTCTTATGTACACCCGATCCTACAACGCGTGAGATCACTATATATCCACTCATTGCACTTAATGTATTACCAGGTGACACCTCGCTCTGTAGCGGACAGACGATAACCTTCCAGGATCAGTCTTTGGGTATCGATCATGGTACATGGTACTATCATATACCTGGCACACCAGACAGGCTGGAGGAAAAACCGGCACCGGCCGCAGAAGTATCATATGTGATGACCAATACATCCACACAAGAACCGATCATATACGAAGTGGTATACCAGGCATCCAACGCAGAAGGTTGTAGTGGTGAGTATCGGAAAGAAGTGGTGGTATACCATAGTGCTACGGCCGACTTTACATACGACAATGCACCTCCGCTGACTGCAGGACTGTCAACTATTACATTTACCAATACATCATCGACCATCAATACCAACGACTTTGAGTATATATGGGACTTCGATGATATCAAAGCTACACCGCCTACCGCGAATGGAGCCGGACCTTACACGGTGGAATATCATGCTGCGGGCACCAAAGAAGTACGCTTGACAGTTACGAACATTGCAGCACGCAACGCGGGTGAAACGTGTTCGAGTACAAAGACTGAGAAGATCACCATTCTGTTACCAGCCGTAAAAGCAGCCTTCACCGCTACACCAATGGCGGCATGTTTCCCTGCCAATATTGAAGTGACGAATCTTTCACCGGGTGCAGATGCATTCCATTGGACACTTTACAACGGCAGCACACTGGCAGACAGTTCATCCTTGCGCAATCCGGTGTTCCGGGTGTCCAAACCGGGGAAATATAGTATATCATTAAAGGCAGAGTTCCGCTCCACGGGTCAGAGTGATAGCACGAGCGTATCCGGCATCGAAGTATTTGATGTTCCTACGGCCAACTTCGAACTCCGTCCTTCGGTAGTATATATACCGGACATGGAAACACAAACATTCAACTTCTCAACCGGTGCGAATCAATATAGCTGGAATTTTGATGACGGCACTACCTCGGATGAGACCGAACCTAAACATCTCTATACGCTCGAAGGTAAATATGCCATTACACTCGTGGCAGGCTTCGACAACGGCAGTAAAGATGTGAATGGTGATGGTACGCTGGATGGAAATGTAGTGTGTTATGACACTGCGCGACTCCAGGTTGTAGCAATACAGGGCGGATCACTAAAAGTACCGAATGCATTTACACCAAACGTAAACGGCTCTACGCATGGCAACGGAGTACCCGGCAGTGGAACGTTCAACGATGTGTTCATGCCGATTGTAAAAGGCTCTGAAGAATATACCATGCAGATTTATGACCGCTGGGGAAATATGATCTATGAAACGCTGGATAAAAATCATGGCTGGGACGGATACGACCGGAATGGAAAACTGATGCCTGCAGGTGTATATGTATACAAGCTGGTGATCCGGTTAAGCAATGGGCAGCGTACCACCAAAGTTGGAG
>CAMLLI010000279.1 GCA_946480685.1 uncultured Flammeovirgaceae bacterium
TAATCCATACCCGGAGGGAATGAACTTGCCTTGAGTTCGTCCAGCTTGTCCTTTACACTTTTAATTACATCACTCGCGTTACTACCATACGTCTGCTTCAATACGATCGCAGCAGAAGGATACTTATCGAGGTTAGAGTATATATCATAGTACTCACTTCCCAATTCAACATTGGCTACATCTTTCAGGCGAAGGATCTCACCGTTCGCATTCGCTTTGATAATTACATTTTTATACTGCTCCGGATCATTGAATCGACCCGCATAAGACAATACATATTCAAGTGCTTCGGCACGTTTACCGTCACTTCGACCAATACGTCCGGGAGAACCAATCACACTCTGATCGCCCAGCGCTTCCATGATTTCATCTGCTGAAATATTATAGGCGCGCATGCGATCCGGCTTCAGCCATACACGCATCGCGTACTGACGGCTACCCAATATACTTGCCTGTCCTATACCGTTGATACGCTGCAACTCCGGCAACATATTAACACCGGCAAAGTTGAACAGGAACTTCATATCGGCCTTCGAATCTTTACTATACAAGTTGACATACATCAACATGTTCGGCACAATGCGGTTTACAATTACCCCTTCACGTTGTACCAGTATAGGCAATCGGTTCAACACCTGGGCTATACGTGTATTCACGTTCACCACGGCCTGGTCGGGATTCGTACCAAGGTTAAATACAATCTGTATATTCGCTTCACCCGCACTGGTAGCATCGGATGTCATATACTTCATACCCGGCACACCGTTCACCGCCTGCTCCAGCGGTATAAGAACTGACTCCGTTAATACTTTCGCACTTGCACCGGGATAGGATGCCCGCACAATTACCATGGGAGGTGATATCTCCGGGAACTGCGATATAGGCAAGGTGTTAATGGCCAGCACACCCATGAAGATGATAACAAGCGATATCACAATGGCGAATACCGGCCTATGTATAAATTCCTTAAACATTTTTTTCTCTTTTTTAGGATGTGTCTTACATTACTCGGTATATACTTTCAGATGAGAGATCACGCTCTTGGGTTCCTGGTACTCGAATGCGATCTTATCGTTATCCTTCACCTTTCTCAATCCTTCCAGGAGTATCTTTTCATCGGCCTTCAACCCATCTTTCACTATATATATATCAGGCATCTCTGCAGCAATGGCAATTTCACGCTGCTTCACCACGTTGTCTTTATCAATCACAAATACATACTTCTTCTCCAGAATTTCGAACGTTACTTTCTGTGGAATGATGATGGCATTCTTGAGCGGCACCGCCATGAGTATATTTCCGGTTTCACCATGTCGTAACAACCCTTCCGGGTTCGGGAACGTAGCACGGAAAGCTATATTTCCGGTCTCGTTGTTAAAGTCTGCTTCGATGGTTTCAACGACACCGCTATATTTGAATTTCTGCAGGTTCGCCATGATCAGGTTTACTTTCATCAGGCTGTCCTTTTTTGTTTTGGATTTGTAATCGAGGTATTCTGCTTCGGGCACATTGAAGTATACCCACATCTTGCTGTTATCTGATAAGGTGGTAAGCAGATCGCCTTCATCCACAAGACTTCCCAATCGTACCTGGAAGTGGTCCATGATACCATTGAAAGGTGCTCTTATTTCGGTGAAGCCTAAATGTACTTGTGCTAAGGCTAACTCAGCTTTCGCCTTGTCAAATTTAGCTTTCGCCAATGCGAGCTCATTCTTGGATACTATATTACTATCGGCAAGAGCCTTCGTATTTTTGTATTCAATCTCGGCAAAATTAGCCTCGGCCTGTGCCTTCTGCAGCTCTGCTTTATATAGCATCGGCATGATCTGGAACATCAGTTGTCCTTTTTTCAGAGACTGTCCTTCATCAACAAAAATCTTTTCCAGGTAGCCTCGTTCTAAAGCTCTCAGTTCGATGTGGCTGATGGATCGAATCTGACATACATATTCTTTTGTGACCAGGGTGTCCTTCAGGAGCGGACTGGTAACATAGAATTTTGTCTCCTCTTCCTTTTCTTCTTTTTTGGATTCGCAGCTTGTAGAGCACAACAGGGCACACAAGCTCAAAAGCACTAGCATTTGCTTCATAGTAATTATTATTGTTTCTCGATAGTTTTTCGCTTGGAACTTCTGCGGCATGTAGTATAACTGAACATACCGATACACCCATGTGATTTGCTTATCATGGAAGCACAGAAGTATAAAATCCGAAGTGGAAATACAGGTAATTAACTACCTGCTGAAATGTGAATCATATCCTGAAGACCAGGAATACGAGATACCGACATGATTCGGTATAAGAAGAATTCGTGTTGAATGATGAAACTTTGGTATTGCTACCGGATAAATATTCTGACGCGAGCGCGAGAAATGCAGATGTAAAATAGTGGTGACTATCAAAATGTTTTTTGAAAGAACTCAGATCGTGTTCGTCTTCGCTCTCCTCCTCTTCTCTGATTTCAGTAACCTCTATTTTAAGTACTTCATGTTTTCTATCAGAAGGTATATTATAAAAAAGTGAAGCCAGCAGCGTTTCACTGTCAGGCATAACGTCTTCCGACTTTGCAGAAATCTCTGCGGAAGTATGACGAGCATCGTGACCAGCACGAACATCCAGTTGGGTAAATCCACTCAACAGGAACGTGTATAGCAGAAAAAATCTGGTAATAGACTGTCTCATCGGGGCGCTAATGTATACAAAGATGATTTTACTGACAAATATCTAAACAGCTGATGTTGCATATAACGATTGCACACGCATACTGCTCAACAGTATAAAGTATGAATCTTTTGCAATCGCGTTATCCCGGAGGAATATCGGATCAACACCACGTTGAATTATACGCGCTACGATTGATTGGAGAATGTATGGTAATGATTTCATTTTGGTAAACAGGCTTCACTAAGTATTTGCAGGTTTACCCTTAGAGCCATGAAACCCGGGCAGGTCACATTTGTTTCAAAAAAAATACAACGCATGGGGTACTGTTTTTCATACACTATAAACACACTCACAGCACTCACACGATTGCAGCGTTCATTTACGAAGAAAAAAAAGAAAGCGGGAACATGTGCCCGCTTCCGTTTTTTAATAAAAAAATTGTTCGAATACGATTTTGCCGTCTCTCACTTCGTACATCATGAGCTCATGGATCTGTATCCTGCCCAAACCATCAACGGTAATGTCAACCTCCCGTCCTACAACAAAATGATTGGCAGTTACCAGTGGTTGCGTTGTGTGTCGTTTGTGGGCGGCAGTAATTCGCTTTACCCAGTCTTCACCTTTTTTACGAACGAGTGTCTTGCCTTCAGCATAGGTAAAATAGGGTGAGTGGGGCGGCTCAATGCTCTTCACATCATCAGCAAACAATTCATCCTGTATCTCAAACCATTTCTCCTGCTGTGCAAGCTCGCTGAATCGTGCAGCAACTTGCTGCGTGGTAAGTGTTGTTTCGGTTGCTATCATGATATATATATTTTGTGTCTCTGTTGATCTATAGGCAAAATGTTACTTCCGTTTTTCGGGCGTTCCTTTACCCGTTGTAATCAGGCTTAACAAACTTCCGCGTATATAGTGGCTCCACGCATTTGAGCAGTCGTGATAACAATCTACTGCAGGGACTAAACCCATGTGTGTAAACTGTATCTCCGTTTTATCATCGCCACTATATATTTCGAAACTGATTTTCGTATCAGTCCACTCCTCTTTGTCCGCTACAAAATTCAGCCTGCTGTCAGTCACCAACCACACAACTTTTTTATCGGGAATAACCTCGATCAGTTTTTGTGTTGATACGTGTACATCATCAAACCGAACCGTAAACTCATCGTTCAGCTTTTGTGAACTGCCCTCTATATTTTCCGTCCACCACTTGGACACACTGTTGATACTGTTGAATGCCTCCTGTGCCGAAACATTCACGGCCAGGCTAATGCTTAAACTGTTCTCTTTCATTTTGTTTTGGATTGCAGATTTCCATTGTCAGTATACCCATCGATCAATTGCTGATTAAAGCCGCCTTCCTTCGGATTCGGTTGACCTTTCCCGGTAACAATCAGGTCGTGCAAACTGGTGTGTATATAATTCGTCCACGCATCCTGGCAGATATCGTAGCATTCATATTCGGGAACAAGTCCTGCATGCGTAAAGCGGAGTTGGGTTTGATTATCCTTTTGTGAGATTTCAAAAATGATCTTCGTTCCTTTCCATTCACGTTTGTCCTTTGTGAAATTGAAATAATTATCCTCTACGAGCCACACTACTTTTTTATCCGGAACAAATTCGATCAGTTTCATTTTCGCGCGATGCACATCCTGATAGTGATAGTTAAACTCTGCGTGAAGTTTATCGGAATTACCTTCAATTTCTTCAGACCACCATCCGCGAACATTATTGATAGCATTGAATACTTCTTCCGGAGTCTGATCTACCAGGAGAGCTGTTGTAAAATCTTTTGCAGTAGCCATAGTTGTATCGTTTTGTTTGGGTATATCTTTTTGATTAAGTGTATTGTATGAAGCCAAACCGGAAGCCAATGAAAAATAGAGTGCTGTCTTCACATCGGTTCCGTTTTGGTTTGGCGATTCCGTGAGACAAATGTATTGTCTGACATGGATCGACTCCGGGTGTAGAATAGACTTTATAGTGGGTTGATTTGGACAAAATAATCACGCATCTTTATCTAAACGTTTACCCCATGAAGCAGGTGATTATCGTAATTCCAGAAGGCTATGCAAACCTGAGCAGCATAACCGGCTCGTTCGAAATCCTGACGCGCGCCAACGACTACTGGCAACGCATGGGAAATAAACCGATGCTGCAAGTGCGGCTGGCCGGCTTTGTTACCGAATTGAAACTGGATGTCGGTTTCTTTTCCATTCACCCGGAAGATATCAACGCGATAAAGAAGACTGACCTGATCATTATACCTTCACTCTCGCATGAGTATGATCGCATGCTGAAAGAGAATAAAGAACTTATCCACTGGATCAAGGAGCAATACCAGGCAGGCGCTGAAGTTGCCAGCATCTGTACCGGTGCATTTCTGCTGGCAGCAACGGGGTTACTCGAAGGCAAGAACTGCTCTACACATTGGAACGCTGCTGACGGTTTCAAGCGGCTCTTCCCCAACATTAAACTGCATATAGACAAACTGCTTACAGCCGAGAAAGGTATATATACCAACGGTGGCGCTTTCTCTTTTCTAAACCTGATACTTTTCCTGGTTGAAAAATACTTTGACCGCCAGACGGCTATATATTGTTCCAAAATATTCCAGATTGATATCGAACGAACATCGCAGTCTCCTTTCTTCATTTTCCAAACACAGAAGAACCACGGAGATGAATTGATTGGTAAAGCACAAACCTACATCGAAGAAAATCTAGGCGAGAAAATTTCATTTGAAGAACTCGCATCAAAACTCGCCGTAAGCAGACGCAATTTCGACAGGCGCTTTATCAAAGCCACAGGTAACACACCGGTAGAATATTTACAACGTGTCAAGATCGAGGTTGCCAAGAAAGCGCTGGAACGAGGAAGAAAGAGTATATATGAAGTGATGAGTGAAGTGGGTTACGCTGATGACAAGGCTTTTCGTGAGGTCTTCAAAAAAATAACCGGGTTATCTCCGCTGGACTACCGGGCGAAGTATAACAATGAAGCCATTCTGATTTCAAATTAACACGAGAGTTTTTTTTTCGTTTCAGCTTGAACATTTGTCCAGCCACACCGTTGTAATTCGTTATATCATGACCTCCAGCGAACCAATTCTACAGGCATATTGAATAACATGAACCTACCGACCAAGCCAGCCGAGTTTCAATGGTACTATATACCTGAACTGATTATTCTATTTATTGGAATACCGATTCTCTACTTGTTCGATACCACTCCTGTACATAAAGTTATACCGCTTACTGCGCTTCTGCTTTATTGTGGCGGCATATTGCTGATTAGGAAACCGGTGAACGCAAATCGTTTCAGCATACAGGCTAACTGGAAGACAATCCTTACTGTATTTATTGCGAGCAGTATAGGCGTGTATCTATTTATATACTTTTATGTGAGTGAAGGCTTGTTTGCTGACCTGCCGGAGAACAGGAAACTGTTCTACATGATTCTGATGTACCCGTTGTTATCAGCATTTCCGCAGGAAGTGATCTTCAGAGAATTCTTCTTCTATCGCTACGGCACTATATTCAAAAATCCAAGGTGGATGCTTGTAGCAAACATACTGTTGTTTTCATTCGCACATATATACTTTGCCAGCAGTATCGTTACAACCTTTACGCTTGTTGCCGGTGCAATCTTTGCCATAACCTATATGCGGAC
>CAMLLI010000280.1 GCA_946480685.1 uncultured Flammeovirgaceae bacterium
TGTGCCAGAACATTTAAATTAACAATGAATGACAAGGCGGTAATAATTAGTATTTTATGAGAGACCATTTGGCTGTGGTCTACAACATCTACGCCCACTTTATATTTCATTTTTGATTAGGATAGTAATCCTCTATTATCGTCAACACACACATTGTAACCCTCTGCAAAATCACATTTACAGTATCTGATGCGTCTGCTTTAAAATATCCATCACAAAAATGCTTTTGAATTGGTTGATGCCTTTTACGCCGCTGAGTTCGTTGACGTAAAAGTC
The DNA here is from genome assembly GCA_946480685.1 of uncultured Flammeovirgaceae bacterium. The sequence goes on from CAMLLI010000280.1 coordinate 277, forward strand.
GCGATAGCTTTTCATGCTGCTGGCTACGATCTTGAGCATAAAATCAAATTCACCGGACACATTATAGCATTCAATCACTTCCGGAAATTTCGTAATGGCTTGAATAAACTCTTTGCCGGTTTTCTTATTGTGTACGTTCAACGAAACGTAACAGATAACCATGATACCTTTATTAACAAGCTCGCTGTTCAGCAAGGCTACATATTGACGGATCACACCGCTGTTCTCCAGTCGTTTGATGCGTTCGTGGATTGGAGTCGCACTCAGGTGAACGCGCGCAGCAATGTCGCGTACCGTTAGCTTGGCATTCTCCTGCAATAACTTTAGTATCTGTATATCCGTTGCATCAAGTTTGATCACGTCCGGATAATCTTGTTCTTTTTTCATGTAGTGGCCATTGGATTTCGTAGCGATTTGTTCTTAAAAATTCAATAAAACTACAGAAATATCCTAAAAAAACTCGTCCGTTCGGACATTCTGTTCCGGCATACTAATTTTGGCGGAACACTGGAATTATGGAAAGTCGAAAGAAAATCATCCTGTTGGTCGCTTGTACTGCTGTTTTGTTTGAAGCGCTTGATATAGCCATCATTAACCTGGCCATGCCGCTGGTTCGCGCGGATTTCAATTTGGACAACAGCACGGTGCAATGGCTTCAGACGGTATATATACTTTCGTATGGAGGCTTTATGATTGCCGGTGGTAAACTTGCTGATCTTGCCGGTCGGAAGAAGATCTTTATGATTGGGGCTGCCTTGTTCCTGATCACATCGTTGGGTGCTGCGTTGTCTTTAACATTTGAACAACTTATGCTGTTTCGCCTGGTGCAAGGTATATGTGCTGCGTTTGTTATGCCATCTGCCCTCTCCATTATTACGCATACTTTTGAAGAAGGACCTGAGCGCAGCAAAGCGATTGGTATATTCAGTGCGTTTGCAGCGATTGGTTCCGGCACAGGACTTTCACTTGGCGGAATCATTGCTACTTATAGCGGCTGGCAAGGTGTGTTTTTTATAAATGTACCGGTGATTGCTGTTACCTTGTTTATCGGTTACATCTATATACCGGCAGACATCCGTGTAAAGAAAAAGAACCGGGCCGATATATTTTCCGCAGTGATACTTACTTTAAGCATTATGCTTCTCTCCTATTTCGTGCATGAATTGATGCATTTCCCGGACCAACCGTTTGTAATGACAGCAATTTTGCTGTTCATCGTTACAGCGCTGTATATATTTATTGTACGAAACCACAAGCGTAACGATCCGCTGATTGATTTTTCTATTTTCCGCGCAACGCTTCCGTTACAGGGAAATATAGCATCTGTTTTCCTGGGCGCTTTTTTTACCAGCTATCTTTTTATATTATCACTCGTGCTGCAGCAAAACATGAAGTATGACACAGCAACGGCCGGGCTACTGCTTTTGCCGTTCAGTATACTTTCAGTTTTGGTAGGTAAATTTATGATTCCGGTGCTCGTTCGCAAGATGGCCGTTCAGCAGTCATCGTTACTGGGAATGAGTACGATGTTACTGGGCGGTATATTATTAATCGTTGTCCTCACAACAGGTCATCCGCTGATTGTTTTGTTGTTATCAGTAGCGTGTGTTACGGGGATTGGTATTGGCGTAACCTTTACAAGCGTTACGGTTATGGCGATGCATGGTATACCACAGCAACACCACGGACTGGCATCCAGCGTGGCAACTACAGCTTATTTCTTCGGTGGCGGTTTAGGACTTTCCATTCTCGGACCCTTCCTTGAACTTAGCGTAAGTGAAGGTTCTATAAATATACTTCCGGCTGTATGCGTAACATTATTTGCGGCTGCGGGGGTGGTCTATTTACTTTTCAATAAGCGTTCTATACCTATAGCTGCATGAATGAAATCCACTTGCGCAAAGAACACGAAGAAGGCACAAAGTTTCACAAAGAGATTTCTTTATGAAAGCCTTGTGCCTTCCCTGCGAACTTGCAGGTATGATTTTCTAATAACGATTAACGTGTAGCGATTAAACGCATCCCGCTAATCTGCCCGGTTCTTCGGGCATACGATTTCCCAAAGATGTCCATCGGGATCTTTAAAGTAGCCAGTATATCCCCACGCTTCTTCTTTCGCAGGACTCGGTATAGATCCGCCGGTGCGAAGGGCTCCTTCCAATATAGTATCAACTTCTTCTTTGCTGTCGACTGCGCAGGAAAGTATACATTCTACGGAACTATGCGACAGATGAGGCTCCGCTTGTGCGAGTGTAGAGAATGATGCAAACTGGTTTCGTTCGATCAGGAATAACGAAAGTCCACCGTCCAATTCAATGGCGATAATACCTTCGTTGATACCGGGTGTGGGCAATCCGAGACCGTCACGATAAAAAGTCAGTGATCGTTGCAGGTCACTGACTGGTAATGATATTACATTTATTTTGGGCTGCATGCTTTCACTATATATTGAGGGTTAGGGATATAGTATAAATGTCATTTATGGATGCGGCTCGCAGCTGCTTCATCGAGGAACCAGTGTAATGAACCTCCATTCGGACGAATCAGTTGAGCAGGATACTCCTGTATATTCTGCTCTCCTTCCAGTATATGTTGCACTGCTTCAGCTTTCGATGGTCCATATACCAGGAAAGCAATCGCTGCCGCCTGGTTGATGCAAGGAGCCGTAAGCGTTATCCGGTTCATTTTTACCTTTTCGATATATAGTGCCTTTACCAGCGAGTCTTTCTCCTGCAGCACACTGGTATGGGGAAAGAGTGATGCCGTATGTGCATCATCGCCCAATCCTAACAGAACAAGATCAAATCGAACCAGGTTGTTAACAAAATATCCTTGCAGGTCCTTCTCATACGCCAGTGCCGCTTCTTCCGGTGCAAGCTCCGTTTTCATGCGGAAGATCTGTCCGGGAGAGATTTGCAATGCATCGAAGAGTGCCTTCTTTGCCATCAGGTAATTACTGTCGGGATGATCCGCCGGCACATAGCGCTCATCACCAAAAAAGAAAAATACTTTTGTCCAGTCGATTTGCTTCCGATAGCGATCAGACGCCAGCAATTCAAATAATTTCTTCGGAGAACTTCCTCCGGAAAGTACAAATGAAAATCTTCCGTGTTGCTGAATCGCTTCGTTTGCTTTTATAACAACAAAATCTGCGAGTGCAGCTAACAGCGTATCGGCATCAGTATATATATGCTTCATTATTTCTTTCGGTCGTTCTTTAACGGAAGTGTAAACCAATGGAAACCATCCTGCGCGATTAACGCTTCAGCGCTTTCCGGCCCCCATGAATCAGCGGAGTAATTCGGGAAGCTGAGACTTTTCTTTCCGCCCCAAGCATTTAATATAGGCATGAGTAAATCCCATGCCGCTTCAACCTGATCACCACGCATAAAGAGCGTCTGATCACCCAGCATCGTGTCTAACAATAATGTCTCATACGCTTCCGGTGTATCGCCAGTATACGTACCGTTGTAATCAAAGATCATATCCACCGGGTTAAGCGTCATGTCGAGCCCGGGACGTTTTGCCTGTACTTGCAAACGCACACTCATCTCCGGTTGTATACTAATGATCAACCTGTTCTGTTGCCATCCTTCTACGGCTTCAGACGGGAAGATCATGTGCGGTACATCTTTGAACTGTATAGTAATAACGGATGATGACTGATGCATGCGTTTACCCGTGCGCAGGTAAAACGGAACTCCATGCCAGCGCCAGTTGTCTACAAAGAATTTTATCGCTGCAAAGGTCTCCGTGTTGGAGTTAGGATTTACTCCCTGCTCCTCACGATAGCCAAGCACTTCTTTACCTTCGATCCAGCCTTTGCTATACTGACCGCGCACGGCATTTTTCTTAATGTCTTCCGGATTGAATTTACGCATCGAGTGCAGAACGTCTACTTTACAATCGCGCACTTTATCAGCTTCAAAACTTACCGGTGGTTCCATTGCTACGAGACAAAGCAATTGAAGTATATGATTCTGGATCATGTCACGCAGCGCTCCGGCATCATCATAATAGCCACCGCGATTACCCATACCAAGTTGTTCTGTTACCGAGATCTGCACGTGATCGATATAGTTCCGGTTCCATAACGGTTCAAAGACCGAGTTTGCAAAACGGAAGGCCATGATGTTTTGTACCGTCTCTTTGCCGAGGTAATGATCGATGCGGTATATCTGTTGCTCCGAGAATACACTTCCCAGCAGTTGATTGAGTTTGCGCGCAGAATCGAGATCATGTCCGAACGGTTTTTCAATCACAATACGTGACCGGGTTGTATCTTCTGCTAATTTATGCTTCGCTATATTTTCAGCGATGGTGCTGAAGAATCGTGGCGCTACCGCGAGGTAGTAAATTACATTCGGATCAGTGCCGGCTTCTTCCCGAAAGGCTGCTATACGTCTCGATTGCTCTTCATACGTCTTGGTATCGTTGATATCCGACACCTGGAAAAACACATGCTGAACGAAAGCATTCCATTTCTCTGGCTGCGGTTTTCCACTGCGCGAGAACTGATTTATATCTTTCAATAAAACTTCACGGAACTGGTCATCGGTAAACGCGGTGCGTCCCATCGCTACAATGGAAAAGTGACTCGGCATCCAGCCGTCTACAAAAAGATTGTAGAGTGCCGGTACGAGCTTACGCGAGGTCAGATCACCTGTTCCTCCGAAGATGAAAAATATAGCGGGCTGTGCCTTAATTGAATCTGTTGTTGCGCTCATTAACTATGCGTTGGGGTTGTACTGTAGATATAGGGGTTAAGCATTTATTTGGCAAACCATTGTGTATGGAATACACCTTCTTTACCAATGAGCTCGTACGTGTGCGCACCGAAGTAATCGCGTTGTGCTTGAATAAGGTTTGACGGCATACGCTCGCTGCGGAATGCATCAAAGTAACTCAGCGATGCCGTGTACGCTGGTATCGCTATACCGGCAGCGGTTGCTGCTGATACAACGGTACGCATACCCGCCACTGCACCATTTACTTTCTGTGCTATACCAGCATCCAGTAACAAATGTGGTAAGGTAGTGCTCTTCTTGTAAGCCTGGTATATATCTTCCAGGAAGGTAGAACGGATGATGCAACCACCTCGCCAGATCAGCGCGATCTCGTCCATCTTTAAATTATAGCCATACTCGGCAGAAGCCTGCGATAACAAATGCATTCCTTGCGCATAGGCGATCACCGTGCTGAAATATAGTGCCTGTTCCAGGGATTGAATGAACTGCGCCTGATCTACGTTCAACTTCAGTGAACCACTTTTATACAGTGAAGATGCATCCGTACGAAGCTTTTTATATTTGGACAAATCGTGCATGGACACCGCTGTGTCGATCGTTGGAATCGGCAGCTGTAAATCCATCGCTACTTGTGAAGTCCACTTGCCGGTACCTTTCGAGCGGGCTTCATCTTTAATATCGTTCAACAACAAGTGATCGGCACCTGGTTCTTTGAATGCAAATATATCGCGCGTGATCTCCACCAGAAATGATTGCAGTCTGCCTTCGTTCCACTGACGGAATGTTGCATGAATTTTATCGCCCGGCAATTCGAGCCCTCGCTGCATTACTTCATAGGTTTCCGCGAGAAGCTGCATCAATCCATACTCGATGCCGTTGTGTACCATCTTCACAAAATGACCTGCTGATCCCGGACCTATATAGGTAACACAAGGATCACCTTTTACTTTCGCAGCGATTGCTTCAAATATAGGTTGAACAACTTTATAGGCATCGGGATTACCACCCGGCATCATACTTGGACCTTTGCGCGCACCTTCTTCACCACCGGAAACTCCCATTCCAAAGAAGTGGAGTCCTTTATTCTTCAGTTCTTCCGCTCTGCGATTTGTATCTGTAAAATGAGAATTACCTCCGTCAATAATCAGATCACCGGCATCCAGTAAAGGCGCAATCTCTGCGATAGCACTGTCTACAATTTTACCCGCCGGCACCAGCAGCATGACTGCGCGCGGCTTTTGCAGGTTGCCAACAAACTCTTTCAAGGATGTAAATCCTT
>CAMLLI010000281.1 GCA_946480685.1 uncultured Flammeovirgaceae bacterium
TACCGGTGTAGGTGCCGACAGTCGTTTTACAAATTGTTTACTGGCATTACACAACTATGCATTCTGGACATCACATGCTACTGCGCTGGAGTGGGAACAAGACTGGCAGAACCGCATCGGCAATTACGCTAGCCGTACCGTTGTAACTGAATATGGTGCAGCCATGACAACCGGTAAAAATTATACAGGCCCCATCAACGGTGATAACGAAATAGCGTATATACAAGGCTCCACCAATAAATTCCGAAACAGCGGCATTGCAAGTGTATACTGGCCCGGCCTGCGCGATGGCGACAGCTATAGCATACAAACACGCGGTGGCAGTGGCAACAACATTACACTCACTACTACAAACAACTCAGGGGTTACACGCATTCGCTACGGTTGGGGTTATGGAGGTTTTGAGCCTACAGGATACTATCGCATTGTAAACCGGAACAGCAGCAAAGTACTCGATGTAAACGGAGCTTCCACTACTGATGGAGCCAGTGTTATACAGTGGACGTGGAGCGGTGGCAACAACCAGCAATGGCGCATTGTAGATATCGGTGGCGGCTATCACCGTATCACGAATCGTAACAGTGGTGATGCGCTCGATGTAAACCAGGCTTCTACTGTTGACGGCACTCCTATTATTCAATGGCCCTGGAACGCGGGCAACAATCAGCAATGGCAGATCATTGATAACGGTGGCGGCTACTATCGCATCATCAACCGTAACAGTGGCGATGCTCTTGATGTAAACCAGGGCTCCACCGCGAATGGTGCTACCATTATTCAATGGCCGTGGAATGGTGGCAATAACCAGCAATGGCAAATCATAGCACAGTAGCACGATTCTCTCTTCAAAAAAATTTATGAAAGCCGGCACATTTGCCGGCTTTCCTTTTGTTGCCTGCACGTATACAACGGTACACCTACACGAACGTTTGCAGTATATATTTCCATGTCTCACATGTGTATCGTTTTACCCATACATTCAAAACGATCAGAGAAACCCCGAGTACACATCGGAATTACCCGAAAAATTCTTCCTCCAAAAACGCAAAAAATGGTTCGTTATTGATTTTTGTAAATCAGGTGTTCACTGATGTGTACCAACTAAACTAGACTCAACTTTGCACTATTAAAAGCAGGTATATATATGCCTGAAAATTCAATATGCAAGAGTCTGCCACCAACACTATACGCGCTGCACATCACACCGACCGCATCAGCGAAATCATGAAAGATGGTTTGTTGACGCTGGATGAAAAGAACACCATCGTTGCAGCGAACGATGCAGCGTTGCGTGATATTCTTGGTGTTTCTTCACTGCATGAGATTCAGGGAAAAAAATTTACAAGCTTGTCGATTGGCGGTGATGAAGTTGAAAACCTAACAGCCAGTCTCGCGCTTCACCAGGACTTCCGTGATAAACGGGTAAGCTATATACATCCTTCCGGGCAGATCCGCATTTTGCTTTGCTCCGTACTGCACACCAAAGACGAAGCGAGTAAAACTGTAACAAAGCTCGTGCTGTTGCATGACCTGACGCGGGAAGAATCAGCATCCGAAAAACTTTCTGAATATACCCGCAAGCTCGAAAAGAAAAACAACGAGCTTGATCAGTTTGCCTATATCGTATCGCACGATCTGAAAGCACCGTTGCGCGCGATCAGTAATCTCGCAGGCTGGCTGGAAGAAGATCTCGGACCTTCGCTCTCCGGTGATAACAAAAATAATCTTCAGCTCCTGCGCAACCGTGTGGTACGCATGGAAGCACTCATCAACGGTATACTTGAATATTCGAAGATCGGCCGCACCCAGATTGAGCAGGAACAGGTAGATGTATTTGCCTTACTGAAAGAAGTAGAGGAAATGCTTGCACCACCGGCTTCTGTATCGCTCCGGATTATTGATCCTATACCAACAGTCACAGCACCACGCACCATGTTGTTGCAGGTGTTTGCAAACCTCGTCAGCAATGCGATCAAATATAATGACAAGCCCCAAGGATTAATACAAATATACTGCACCAGTAAAGAACAGTATTATGAGTTTGCTGTGGAAGACAACGGACCGGGTATACCTGCTGAATCACATGAGACTATATTTATCATCTTTCATACCCTGCAGTCGCGTGACAAGTTTGAAAGTACCGGTATAGGGCTCACCATCGTGAAACGGATCCTGGAAGAAAATGGAGGCAAGATATGGGTGGAATCAGAGCCCGGCAAAGGAAGCAAATTCAAATTCCTCTGGCCCAAACAAAATCAGCACGCAAAATAATCGCAGATATATAGGTACATATATAGTATGAACGGTTCTATAAAACTATTGGTGATTGACGATGACGCAGCAGACAGGCTCCAGTTAAAACGGGCGCTGAAAAACTGTGGCTTCGCATACGAACTCTCGGAATACGAGGCGTTTGATATCACGATAGACTTCAGTGCCTTCGACTGTATATTTCTCGACTACTTGTTACCAGGTGAGAACGGCTTGTCGCTTCTCAAAAAGATCCGCGATACAGGCATCCGCAATCCGATCGTGATCTTTACCTCGCAAGGCAATGAAAACATTGCTGTAGAGTTGATGAAAGCGGGCGCATCGGATTATATCGTGAAGAATGCGATCACGAGTCAGTCGATAGCGCAGGTACTGCGCAACATGTTGCAGATCGGAGAAATGATCCGTAAAAAAGATGCAGCCGAAAAAGCACTCTGCATCAGCGAAGCAAGACTGGCCGAAGCACAGCGCATTGCCAGGTTTGGTAACTGGGAATTTGACACCGTTCACAACCGTGTCCACTTTTCAGACGAAGTATATAATATACTGGAGCTCGAAAAGAACGAAGTCACCCCGAGCCTGGATCTTTACCGCCATCACATTTACGAAGAAGATAAACCATTTGTTAAAGCTAAGATTGCAGACGCGCTTCACGGAGCGCGTGTCAATTACGATCATCGCATAAAAACTCGTGGAGGAATAAAGTATATCAATATACAGATATATCCATCGCTGGGTCATGACGGCACAGTACAAAAATTCATCGGCATCATCCAGGATATAACAACGCGCAAACGGGCGGAAGAAGAAATTCTGAAAGCACGTGAGCTCACGGAAAACCTGATGAAGGTAAAAGAGATCTTCCTGGCAAACATGAGCCATGAGATCCGCACGCCCATGAATGCTATACTCGGCTTTACGCGCTTGTTGTTTGAAACCAGCCTGTCGCAGGAGCAGAAGAGTTATGTAGATGCCATCAATTTCTCTGGCGAGAACCTGCTGGTTATTATCAATGATATACTCGACTTGTCCAAGATTCAAAGCGGCAAAATGACCATTGAAAAATATGAATTCAATGTTCATGAGCTTGTAAAAGGAATCATTAAAATATTGCAGCCGCGTGCACAGGAGAAAGGCCTTACATTGATTGATAAAATTGATGCACAGATCACACCCATTGTAAAGGGCGACCCGGTAAGGCTTAACCAGATCCTTACCAATCTTATTTCCAACGCCATCAAGTTTACAGAAAAAGGTGGTGTTACCGTAGAGCTCTCTTCACTGGCGAGCGAAGGTATATATGAGTTATTTGAATTCAGGATACAGGACTCCGGCATTGGTATTTCAGAAGACAAGCAGTCTGTTATATTCGATGACTTTGTACAGGCATCCGATGATACCACGCGTAAATATGGCGGCACAGGCTTAGGACTTTCTATTGTAAAGAAATTAGTAACCCTGCAGGAAGGAAAGATTGCCTTGCAAAGTACACCGGGTATAGGATCAACCTTTGTTGTACATCTTACTTTCGAAAAGGTTAATATCAAGGAGACTACTTCTTCAGCAACCGTTCCTTCTCTATCGGACTTCGCTGAAAAACTTCGCGGCACTTCTGTGCTCGTTGCTGAAGACAATACCCTGAACCAGGCGCTTGTTAAAAAGGTGCTCGAGAAAGGTGGTTGTGAAATGGATATAGCCTCTAACGGTCTGGAAGCACTTCACTACCTGCAAAGCAAAACATATGATGTCGTGCTGATGGATGTTCAAATGCCCGAAATGGATGGCTACGAAACAACACAGTATATACGCAACAAACTGGCAGCACCACAATGCAACATCCCGATTATTGCCATGACGGCCCATGCCTTCGGTGATGATGTATCGCGATGCATTTCAGCCGGTATGAGCGACTATATATCCAAACCTTTCAAAGCGGAAACGCTATACCTCAAGCTTTTGAAATACAAAGAATGCGCGGACAAAAGCGAAACCGGTTTACTAATGTCGGAACAAGCTATGGCGAGCTATACTATGGACTTTTCCGTAGACAAATTTATAGCCGGCAGTCAAAATTTACCGCCCGACTTTTTTGATATACTCGAACGCGAAACACCGGTATATATCGCAGCACTGCAGCATGCCGTGGAGAATCGCGATCTGCAGTCTGTCAAGTCCATTTGCTTACAGATCAAATCATCTTTCAGTCTGTTGAAGGTAATACAACTCGATCACCTTGTAGGTGACCTGATCTTTCTGATGGATAATGGACAAACCAATGCATTTGAAATAATTCACAAGCCACTGGATGTACTCATATCACTTCTGGCGGCTGTTAATCACGCACTGAAAAACAATTTGAAAAGAAGTAGCTAACCATGCTTAAAAATCTTTCCATACGAATCAAGATCATAATCGGCCAGGTGTTTCTCATCGCGATGGTATCGGTATTCATTTACAGTTACTATCCACAGCAGCAGGAACAACTCGCGATCCGTGCTATTGAATCAAAGATCCAAAGTATCAGTAATATATTCTCCATTGGTGTGGGCATCGGCATGGGAGAAACCGATCTTGTTGCTGTTTCAGAAGCGATGGAGTGGGCACATGCTGACAGTGCCGTGGTATATATCTCTGTACAAAATGAACAGAACCAGGAAATCACCAGTTTAAACCTGCTGGATAAAAGTACAACGCCTCCCCTATCTGCCATCGCGAGCTACCATGATCGCTACGAGATAGAAGGTGTTGTGTACTACAAAAGTAACATCGTCTATCAGAATACAACATTCGGAACTTTGGTGATTGGTTACTCGCTAAAGCATATGAACGCGATGATCAGTTCACTGAAACGTACTACGAGTTATTTCTGCCTGGCCCTGTTTACCATCGGAGTATTGCTTGCTTTTACTACGAGTAATATGATAACGGCTAATATTCTCAAGCTCGATCAAACCGTACGTGCTATATCCAGTGGTGCAGAGCAGGTATATGTAACCGTTACTACCAACGATGAAATCGGTAAACTCGGTCGTGCTTTCAATCACATGCTTCACCGCCTGGAGAAATCGCGTCTTGAGCTTGTTCGTTACTCCGAACAACTGCAAAAACAAAACGAAGAGCTAAATCAATTCAGTTATGTTGTTTCGCACGACCTGAAAGCACCGCTTCGCGCCATCTTTAAATTATCCGAGTGGATTGAAGAAGATCTTGGTCCTGCTGTACCAGCCGAATCAAAAAAGAATATGCAGATCCTTCGCGGACGAGTGTTCAGACTCGAAGCACTCATCAACGGGTTGCTCGAATATTCAAAGGTGGGCAGACTTGAAGTTCCGGTAGAACGCGTAGATGTATATACCATGCTGAAAGAAACAACGGATCTTCTGAATCCGCCTGCTCATATCAAAATCGAAATCCGGAACGAGATGCCGGTGTTGAACACGAAAAAATATTTACTGCAACAGGTATTTATCAACCTGCTCGCCAACGCCATCAAGTATAATGATAAAGAAAATGGCAAAGTAATGATCTCTTCGCATGAAGCCGGAGACTTCCACGAGTTTACTGTAGAAGACAACGGTATTGGTATTTCGCCTGCCTACCACGAAAAAGTATTTGAAATGTTCCAGACACTGGAGTCGCGCGACAAAGTAGAAGGCACCGGTGTAGGGCTGGCGATTATCAAGAAAAGTGTTGAAGATATAGGGGGTACGATCCGGCTGGAATCAGAAGAGAACAAGGGCGCCCGGTTCATTTTTACCTGGCCTAAAGCTGCATAAAAAATTACGATAACAATAAGAGACCAACGCATAAAATCTGTATGACAAACTTAATCCATATACTTCTGGTAGAAGACGATGAAGTGGATATCATGAATGTACAACGTGCCTTCAAGAAAAATAACATCAGCAATCCGCTTCACATTGCCCGCAATGGTGTTGAAGCACTCGACATGTTGCAGGGTAAACACGCAGAAAAAATTATGTTCACACCGCGCGTTATACTGTTGGACATCAACATGCCGCGCATGGGT
>CAMLLI010000282.1 GCA_946480685.1 uncultured Flammeovirgaceae bacterium
GTGTAAGATTACTGCGTATACCTTCATCAAAGATTTCTATTTTTGACGCATGGATGAATTCAGAAGACAGTTGCAGATGCGATTGGAAACGCGTGAGCAGGAGGGACTGCTCCGTACGTTAAAGTATACATCTGCACTTGTTGATTTTACTTCGAACGATTACCTCGGCCTGGCCCGGTCGCAGGAGTTGTTCGCGCAGATCCATCATACACTCGATTCATTCAAAAATAAAAGCAACGGTGCTACCGGCTCGCGCCTGCTGGCCGGTAATACAGAATATTACGAATCGGTAGAAGCGAAGCTTGCTGCTATTTTCAAAGCAGAAGCTTCGCTGATTTTAAACTCAGGGTATACAGCCAACCTTGCTGTACTCTCTTCGTTACCCCAGCGAAATGATACCATTCTGTACGATGAACTGGCGCACGCCTGTATTAAAGATGGTGCACGGTTAAGCCTGGCCAAACGTTTCAGCTTTCGGCATAACGATCTTGATGATCTTGAGTCAAAGCTTAAGCGTGCTGAAGGAACTATATATATAGCAGTTGAATCGGTATATTCCATGGACGGTGATCAGTGCCCGTTGCAGGAATTGGTAACATTAGCCGAAAAATATAACGCGTTCATTATACTTGATGAAGCACACAGCACCGGTGTTTATGGTGAGCGCGGAAGCGGACTGGCCGTATCTGAAAATCTGCACAATCGCATTGCGGTACGCGTATATACTTTTGGAAAAGCGATGGGTATACACGGTGCATGCATAGCCGGAAGTAGTGAACTGAGAAAGTACATGATAAACTTCGCAAGGCCTTTCATTTATACTACAGCCATGCCGTTGCACAGTGTAGTAGCGATTGAATGTGCTTTTAATTATTTGCAGGAAAATATATACCTGCAGCAACAGTTGAAAGACAACATTCATGCTTATCTCAACGCTGCTCAGGATTTATCCAACAAGACAGTCAGTCATAGTTCCATCCAGACAGCGATATTTCCAGGTAACGAGCATTCAAAAAAAGTTGCAACAGAACTACAACAGAAAGGTTTCGATGTTCGTCCTATACTTTCTCCAACGGTTCCCAAAGGCTCTGAGCGTCTTCGTATTTGTTTACATACGTTCAACACGGCACATGAAATTGAAGCACTGGCAGATGCATTGAAATCACTTCACGCTCTAGCGCATTAAAATTTCCTTATTAACTTTCGCACATGAATTACTTTGTCACGGGTATTGATACCGACAGTGGAAAAACCTTCGTGTCTGCTATACTGTGTGAGGCATTGAAAGCTGATTACTGGAAACCAGTGCAAGCCGGGTTTCCCCGCGATGCAGATACGGTGAAGAGTCTCACGGGTGAGTCAACACGAATTTTTCCGGAAGCCTATATATTAAACACACCGGCTTCTCCCCATGCAGCTGCTGCCATCGATGGTGTTACCATAGACCTTGCAAAATTTGTAGCTCCGGATACACAGAATGATTTGGTAATAGAAGGTGCCGGTGGTTGCCTCGTGCCGTTGAACGACACCAATTTTGTTATTGATATAGCACCGGAAGTTGCTGATGCTGTTATACTGGTAGCCGATCTATACCTCGGCAGTATCAATCACACCTTGTTAACCGTAGAAGCTTTGCAGAAAAGAGAACTGCCGGTAAAAGGAATAATCTTCAATGGAAAATCAAACCCCGAGAGCGAACGGATCATACTGCATCACTCCGGCCTGCCTTGCCTCCTGCGAATTACTCCTGAAGAAACAATCAATCATGAAACCGTAAAGCGTTATGCTGAACGTTTAAAAGAAAATTGGAATGTATAATACTTTAGCTGAACTCGATAAAAAAAATATCTGGCATCCATTTACCCCGTTACAGGGAAGTTTCGATCCTATATTTATAAAATCTGCAGAAGGTGTTTACCTGCATACAGACGATGGCCGTAAAATTCTGGATGCTGTTTCTTCGTGGTGGGTAAATTTACATGGCCACAGCAATACATATATAGCCGATGCTATAGCCGCGCAGGCCCGCACACTCGAGCATGTTATCTTTGCAGGATTTACACACGAGCCCGCCATACGTCTCTCGAAAAACCTGTTATCGATATTACCGAAAAATCAATCACGGATTTTCTTTTCGGATAACGGTAGTACAGCCGTAGAGGTAGCCCTGAAGATGGCGATGCAATACTGGCATAATGAAGAAATAGAGAAGACGAAGATCGTTGCTATAGAAGGTGCGTATCACGGTGATACCTTCGGAGCAATGTCGGTTGGTGAACGTGGAATTTTTACTGATCCCTTTAAACCGTATTTGTTCGAGACTGTCTTCATCGATTTTCCAAACGGCAGTGACGAAGATATACTGCAACAATTCAGAGATATAGCAGAACAGGGCGATGTAGCGGCATTTATATATGAACCACTCGTGCAGGGTGCAGGCGGTATGCGCATGTACTCTCCGGCTATACTCAATGGTTTGCTGGAAATTGCAGAGGAGTATGATATACTCTGCATCGCCGATGAAGTATTTACCGGCTTCGGTCGTACCGGTAAATTGTTTGCTTCTGACTATTGCACGATTAAACCGGATATCATCGCAGTGTCCAAAGGTATAACGGGAGGAACAATGCCCCTGGGTGTAACGGCATGCTCCGAGAAAGTGTTAGCCGCCTATCAATCCGATGATTTTCTGAAAACGTTTTTTCACGGACATTCCTATACAGCAAACCCGATTGCCTGTGCTGCTGCCAACGCAAGCTTTGATCTGTTGATGAATGAGACTTGCCAACAGAACATTATCCGTATTTCGAACGAACATTTAAAATTCAGTGCATCGATTGTAGGACACAAGCGCGTGGGGACAGTGCGATCGCTCGGTACAATACTGGCGCTGGAAATAAAAACCAACACCATCACCTCGTACGATAACGAAATACGGAAGAAGATATATCCGTACTTTCTGAACAAAAATATATTGCTTCGTCCTTTGGGAAATGTTATCTATATACTTCCTCCGTACGTTATTACCAACGAGCAACTAGAGGAAGTATATACTGCGATCCGCGCTTTCCTGGACCAACTGAGTTAATCTATTGCGCATCAATGCGAACGGATGTCATGGAGATTGATCCCATCACGAGTTTATCGTTAAAGATGGTGGTCTTCTCCTTGCTATTCGTCAAGCCCAAAATATAGAGCAGCGGTAAGTAATGTTCAGGTGTAGGTATAGAAAGTTTACCGGCCTGTCCGAGACCTTCGTAATTGATCAATGTTTTGTGATCGCCCGATAAAATTGATTTCTTGAATGTCTCATTGATATCAACGGCCCAGTCGTAACCTGAATCAGCACGATGCCAGTCGAGTATGCGTAGGTTGTGTACCATGTTTCCGCTGCCGATAATTAGCACACCTTTTTTACGAAGCGCTTCCAACTCACGTGCGAGTTCATAATGATACTGTGGCCCTTTACTATAGTCAATGCTGAGCTGCAGCACCGGTATATTTGCTTCAGGATACATGCGTTTTACAATAGACCATGTCCCATGATCAAGTCCCCACTCATGGTCAAGTCCTACGGAAGTTTTATGAATCAGCGATGCTGTCTCTTTTGCCAACGCAGGATCACCAGGAGCAGGATACTGCACATCAAACAACGCCTGCGGAAAACCACCAAAGTCATGAATCGTTTGTGGATGTTCCATCGCAGTAATGAGCGTTCCCTTGGTAAGCCAATGCGCAGAAATACAGAGTACTGCTGTCGGTAAAGGAATCTCCTTTCCGAGCTTTTCCCACTTCAGACTAAACTCATTGTCTTCAATACCATTCATGGGAGAGCCATGCCCTATAAATAGCAACGGCATTGTATGATCTTGTCGCGACAGGGTGTCGGTAAAGTTTTGAAACGCTTTGATAGAACTCATAACCAGTTAACGTGTTTAACCATACATAAAGTTCAAATCGAACTCATGCTGTCATTTTTATAGGAAATCACCTCACGGCAACGAGATTGCGCGAACCTGGCCGGCACTGTTCCGTATTACTAATTTTTAGTAAGTTCGAACTATGCGATTTATATACCTGCTTATTCTTGTCCCTTTTCTTTCAGCCGCTCAACCTATAACAGCCGTTCAGCAAAAATCATTGAATGCTTACGTTGATTATGCGAATCAATCGGCTGACGAAGTAACCAACGTGGTAAAAAGTATAATTCAATACTATCCGTCTATCCATCAGAAAAGCTCGTGGGGAGCACCGCGTTTTACCTGTCCTGTCCAATTGGACGATTATTATTTTAACAATGCCATTGCGTTGAGCAAGAACTTAAGTGCGACTGCCTCAGGCAACCTTTTGCCTAAACTGAAAGAACTACGCGCATCGGCGGAAAGGATTGATGCACAGTGCAAGGCGCTTGATACCTATCATAAGCTTGAAGATTACAAGCAGGACAATTTTGCAAAAGCAGAACAGCTGATCAACGAACTCCCATCCTTACTAAATGACTATCAGAAAAAGCAAGGTATATTAAAAGATGCGTTGGATGCCATACAAAAGAAAAGTATAGCGACAGCGTCAGCCGCCTACCGTACCGCCGATGCGTTTATGCGCGGTGAAATTGAACGCGAGCGAAAGTTTCTGGACAGCTGGACATTCAACCTGAAGCAGGATGTACACACCGGCTGGCCTGTTGACAAACTCGAGCAAAGTATATTGGAAACAGATAAGCAAGCTGCTTCCATGCTTACGTCCAAGCCCGTACTTAAGTACCCGGCATCAAGTATGTGGTCGTCTTTCTATGAAAATATGATGCAGATACTGGAAATAAAACGCAGGGCGCTGAACGAGTATAATTTCGAAGCTAAAAAATCAGACAAACACAGCAACGATGTATACCTCGAGCTGATCAATTACCTCAACGGTACATTGGTAGCTGATTATAACAGCTTTATACAATTTGCCATGGGAGACAATTACCATGGTGTGAAGACGATAAAGTATTTTCCCGCTGTTGATATTCGCACACAGCCTGCGTCTACGGCAGTCGTTGTAAAGCCGTTTGAAGAAATACCACATGTACCCATAAATTTAGCAGCGCAGAAAACAGCATTACCCAAAGCACAATACAATGCGCTGGTAAACTATATTACTTATATAAACGAAACCTGGCGACAAACGCGAAATCTCCAATCTATACTGGAAAATTTTAATTCCAGTGCGGCTTATTTCAGAACCCTGGATTCGTACGAACGCCATGGCGCATTGCATTTTGATTATGCCAATTACCAGGTACCCAAAGCAGAATATCAGAAGACAATTGCCGATAGTAAGAATCTCCAACCTGCTATTGCCAAATCGTTGAACGATCAGGCCACTGTTCTGCAAAGTATTTTAAAAGAGCTCGATGATCTGAGTGCTTCCATCGCGATTGAAGTTAGCGAGAAGCAATACGAAAAAGATCGCCTGGCCAATATCTATAAAATGCTCGAGCGACAAAGAGTATTGCTTCGGGAATGGGACAATCGTAAAGAGCAACTTTATAATGACGTTCGCAAAGTGTTTGATGCATACCCGGTAGCAACAGCAAATTCATGGTATATATCCGGAAGAGCGTTACGTAATTTAACCGACCTGGACCGCGAAGCATTGTTCAAGGCCAAAGCATACTATACCGGCGATACAACTATAAAGATTTCCACCACCGCGATTGATGAAAACCTTCGTGATGTTATTGCGCGGGAATACGACAACATGAAGGGGATTCAAAAAATAGGACGCAACAACGGCCTGTGTCCCTATACTCCCTATGAAGATTTACCGGAAACATCAAAATCATTTAGTGAAGAGCTGCGAAAACTTCGCCCTGCAGCCGGCAAGTCGCGCTACGACCATCCCTACTATAAATTAGTTTACTACTACAATGATATTGTAGACGACTATAACAAGTTTTGTGAGCTCTCCACACAGGTGCAGCATTTACCAACGGTACACCAGCCGGAGTTATTCATTCTGAAATACCCCGAAGCAAAAGGAGCAACTACTACGAAGACACCGGCCAGCAGCCCTCCCGTTGTAAAGACATCGGAAAACCAGGTAACGAAAAAAGAAAATACACAACAAGGCAGCACACGTCCTTCGTCATCTGTAAAGGTAATGCACGATACAGTATATATCGAGAAGCGTGATACGGTATATTTATCGGATGCCGGTGAAGATATCCGTTCAATGGAAGGCTATGCCATCAATAACATGGTATTGCTGCTGGACGTATCGGGCTCTATGGATGCACCGGAAAAATTGCC
>CAMLLI010000283.1 GCA_946480685.1 uncultured Flammeovirgaceae bacterium
CACTTGTCTCCACTAATCCTTCACCGCTCGGCAATGGTAATGCCATTACCGTAGCAACCTTTAATGAACGGTATGATGAAAAGATCGGAGCAGACTTCTCTGCCAGTATGGATTATACTGTATGGAGAAAAGTTTTTGTAAGCACCGGACTCGGTGTTAATTACAATCGCTTCAAGCGTGACGGCATGATTGTGGGACTTGATGATTTTGCCAGTGGAAATTTTGGTTCTTATCCGATTAAATCTGGTGTACCCATCGGCTCTATTTATGGAACAACGTTAGAGCCTCGCCTTACTATACCACAGGGAAAGATGAATAATCTTGGTAAGACTGACCTGGTATATATACACCTTCCGCTGATGGCGGGGATCTCTTTATTAAAAGATAAACTTTTGGTGCGTGCGGGCACAACCTTATCGACCCTGGTATATGCCTCTGAGTATGAATCGCGATACAACGCTTCTGATAATTCGCTTTATGAACATCGCAGTACAAGCAAAGAAAAATATAACCAGTTGCTGGCAGGTGTCACGCTGAATGCCACCTATTATATTATCCCAGGGTTAGGTATTGATATCTCAGCTAACAAGTCGTTAACACCTATTTATGATCTGGATGACGAAGGAACCGAAAAGGCAAAAATGACCTTACTGTCGTTAGGATTATGTTACGCCATTGTTAAATAAACTTCGGAAAGTTGATACCGAACTAAAAAAAATGTCGTTTTGAGAGTCACTTTGTGATATTTAATAGTGTCAACGACCGATTTCTGGAAAATTTTCGTTTAGATTTGCCGGCAGTATGAAGAGTGAAATGGAGAAAATGAAGCCGATCGTTGGTCTTTTCCTGGAAGGACTGATGCTGGTATTTATTTTTGTTTACTCTCATAACACACTTGCTACAGACACACAAGACACACATGACTCTCCGCTGAAGAACGGATTTTCATTGCACGAAGTTGTGATTCGTTCGGGCTGGTCATCCGAGTCACTCAGTAAAATAACTCCGCATTTACCCACCATACTATCTAATATATTCCCACCGGTATCCAGAGACAAAGCGAGTACATCTATAGCGATGTGTGATGCTCTTTCGGTAAATTCATTTGAGCGAAATACATTCTATATTATAGCCTCGGATAACGTTCCGTAACCCCGATGGCCATTCTATTGTTGCGCTTTTGTAAAAAACATCTATTTCCAAACTGAAAACTTATATATTTAAAATTCTTTGGCTAACAAGTATTAGCTAAGTAGATATGATTTCAACGGCTTTTTTATTTGTAGATCTGTTTAATCCGGAAGAGATAATTAAGTGGGGTGGATTGGCTCTGCTTCTCTTTATTATTTTTGCCGAGACAGGTTTGTTCTTTGGTTTTTTTCTTCCGGGTGATTCACTATTATTTATAGCGGGTATCTTAAGTGACACAGAATACTTATCTATAAATGTATGGTTACTAATTCTTCTCCTTGTTATATGTGCTGTAGCGGGAACATGCGTAGGCTATGCCTTTGGTCGCTGGGCTGAAAAATATCTGAAGAGGCGAAAGGAAAATTTCTTCTATAAGAAAAAATACATGGACATGGCGCAAGACTTTTATTCGCGCTATGGAATGATGGCATTTATCTTGGGAAGATTTTTACCCATCGTTCGTACTTTCGTACCGATACTGGCGGGCATGGTACGAATCGATTTTGGAAAATTTTTCTTTTTCAATGTTGTAGGGGCTGCAATCTGGATTGTTGTCATGGTGTTATCCGGCTATTTGTTGGGGAATATGTTCCCTGCTATAACCGAGCATCTTGAAATAATTGTCGCGGGAATGGTTTTACTCACAGCGATCCCGCTAATAATTTCATGGAGCCGAAACCGAAGTGTTGGAAAAAATGGAACAAACTAAAAATTGAAAAAATAATTATTGTATTTCTGTGACTATTGCACACTATTTAAATTATTATAACACGCAAAATTTCCTAAACTAAAAACCATTAACAATTAACATTCACTATGAAAACTACACAAACTTCTTCTTCTTCTTCTTTAGCTGAGAGCCTGAAGTCTGGATTTGCGGCATCTGTGATCCTGATCGAACTTTTTATAGGATTTCTTATCTGGAAATTTGTATTGGGTAACCCTGCAAACTTCGAAGGTGGCGATCCGGCATCTCACCCGCTGGAAGGAAACTTCTTAGGTATATTCTATAAAGGAGGTTATCTGGTACCTCTCGCGATCGGTCTGTTGCTGATGGTTTTTACATTTGCTATCGAGCGTGCTTTCACAATCAGCCGCGCTAAAGGTAAAGGTAGTGTAAAGGCTTTCGTACAACGCATCCGCTTATTAGTAGCTGGTGGTAACATCTCTCAGGCTATTGCTGAGTGCGATAAGCAAAAAGGATCTGTAGCAAACGTAGTTAAAGCAGGTCTTTTGAAATACAACGAACTGGTTAACAACAATGCGATCGAGTCTGAAAAGAAAATTGCTTTGATTCAGAAAGATATCGAAGAAACAACTCAGCTTGAATTGCCAATGTTAGAGAAGAACCTGGTTATTCTTGCAACCATCGCTTCTATCGCGACACTGATTGGTCTGTTGGGAACTGTATTGGGTATGATCACGGCCTTCGCTTCTATGGCACAAGCTGGTGCTCCTGACTCTGTAGGTCTTGCTAACGGTATCTCTGAAGCGCTTATTAATACAGCTCTTGGTATCGGTACATCTGCGGTAGCGATCATTTTCTATAACCTGTTCACAAGCAAAATCGATGCATTGACGTATGGTATCGATGAGGCTGGTTACAGCATCGTGCAGAACTTCACTGCTACGCAAAAGCACTAAGAATTAAACTAAACGAATAAGTGACGTATGGGAAAAGCAAAAGTACATAGGACATCTCCTTCATTGGATATGACGCCTATGGTGGATTTGGGCTTCCTGCTGGTAACATTCTTTATGTTGACAGCAACGGCTGCGCCTGATGAACCTGTGGCGGTGGACATGCCTTCGTCTGTTTCGGAAATCAAAATGCCAGAGACAGATATTCTCCTGATCACTGTGGCTGATGATGGAAAGGTGTTCTTCAACATGGATGGTAAATACAACCGCCAGGAATTGTTGAAGAGTATGGGCGAGCGCTACAACGTTCAGTTCTCTGATGAAGAGGTATCACGTTTCGCGGTAATGTCAACGTTCGGATTACCGATCGGACAGTTGAAAGAGTTTATAAATCTGCCTCCGGATGAACGCAAGAAGGTTAACCAACCTGGTGTGCCGGTAGATTCATTGAACAATCAATTGAAAGACTGGATCATCTTCTCGCGTATGGCTAATCCAAAACTTCGCATCGCGATCAAAGGTGATTCGGATACTAACTATCCGGTAGTTGAAAAAGTGATCAACACGCTGATTGATAATAAAGTCAATCGCTTCAACCTGATCACAAACATGGAAAGAAATCCTTCATAACATTAAACCCTACAAGAAATGGCAGAAGTAAGTCAAGGCGGTGGCGGTGGTGGTCATAAAAAAGGTGGTAAAGTTAGAGCCAAGAAAGCGTCAACAAAGATTGATATGACGCCTATGGTGGACTTAGCCTTCTTATTGTTGACCTTCTTCATGCTCACCACGACTTTCAATAAGCCTCAGACCATGGAGATCACCATGCCTGAGAAACCCAAGGCGGAAGATAAGCTTCCGGAAGTGAACGAAAAGAAAGTGGTTACGCTTGTTTTAGGAAAGAACGACAAGATATACTGGTACCACGGTATAACTGATCCTAAAATCGAGGTGACTGATTTTTCACCGAACGGAATCCGTAAAGTGTTGATGACACAGAACTCGCAGATCCCGGGCATGATTCTTCTGATTAAACCTTCTGAAGAATCGCGTTACAAGAATATGGTAGATATACTCGATGAGATGAATATCACCAACATGCAGCGTTATGCCCTGGTGCCGATCACACCAACGGATAAAGAACTCATAAAAGAATCTAATTTATGAAAGCAGAACAGTTAAAACCGCAGCGTTGGGAAGACATAGTCTTCGAATATCGCAACAAGGAGTATGGCGCGTATGAAAACCGCAGGTCTTACTCGAAGCACGTAGTTCTTGCTGCTATCATAACCGTTCTATCGGCAGCGCTTGTATTAGCGTATCCTAAAATTGTGGAATGGATAAAAGGTCAGCAGGAAGAGGAAGCACCGGTGTTGAAGACTGTAAAATATACAGACCTTGCACCGCCTCCACCAATTCAGAATACACCTCCGCCTCCACAGGTAAATATACCACCTCCGGTAAAGACGATCATCAAGTATCTTCCACCGCAGGTAACGGATAAAGAAGTTGTAGAAGAAGAAGAAATGCCAACCATCGAAGAGGTAAAACAAAACGATGTAGGCTCAGAGAATATCGAAGGTACTGGTGAAGTAGTATTCGATGAACCTGTACAGGAGGTTGTTCAAGAAACAACAGAAGATGAAGACAAAATCTTCATGGTTGTTGAACAGCAGGCTGAGTATCCAGGTGGTCTTGAGTCAATGGCGAAATTCCTCCAGAAGAACGTTAAGTATCCTGCAGCAGCACGAAGAATGGGTATCGAAGGTTCGGTATTCGTGAGCTTCGTGGTAGACAAAGAAGGTAAGATCAGCGATCCTCAGGTAGTGAAAGGTATCAGCGCAGAGTGCGATAAAGAAGCGATCCGCGTTGTAAACCTGATGCCACCCTGGAAGCCTGGTAAGCAAAACGGCAGAGCTGTAAAATCGCGCTTCGTATTGCCTATCAAGTTTAAGCTGGCAAGCTAATGGAAACAGAAACTGACGAGTATAAGGTGACTGGTATGGATATGGTCATCAAATACTTTGGACTAATTATGGCAGCGGCCTATATAGGTATAGGCGCTGCCCTGATTACTCGCCCTGATTTGATTAATATTAATGGAGCTTATGCTTTGCCTTTAGGAATTCTTCTTATTGCGTATGGTTTATTCAGAGCATTTAAAGTATACCAGCGATATTTTCAGAAGTAGATATGAAGATTGTTTTTCATAGTTTCATAATAGCATTATTCATAGTAATAGCTGGAGCCTGTACGCAGCGTGATAAAAAGGGAAAACCTTTGGATACGGCTACGTCAGGCTCCATCACTATTGCAGTAGATGAGTCTTTGAAACCTTTGTTCGACACAGAGGTCGATACATTTATGGGGCTCTACAAACGAGCCAATATTAAAGTGATCTATACTTCAGAGGCTGATGCCATGACTCAGCTTTTACTCGACAGTGTACGCCTCGCGGTTGTTACACGCAAGCTTGAGAACGAAGAGATAGAAACATTCAAGGCGCAAGCCATCAACAAACCTCGCCAGGTAACTGTGGCGAAGGAGGGAATAGCACTTATACTGAATCGCGCGAACCAGGATACAACTATTACTATAGCACAGTTAAAAGATATACTGGCGGGCAAGATCAGCAAGTGGAATCAGCTTGATCCAAAAGGTAAAGCAACCCCGATTGAAATTGTATTTGATCAGCCGACCTCAGGCATATTACGATATTTAAAAGACTCGCTGGCCATCGATTCATTGCCGGCAAACTGTTTTGCAGTCAACAATAATCCCGCAGTTGTGGATTATGTCACCAAAAAAGAAAATGCTCTTGGTCTGATCGGTGTAAGCTGGATCAGTGATGATGACGATTCTACGGCCAATGTATTTAAAAACACCGTGCGGATTGCCGAGCTTTCAAACGATGGTGTCGAATTTTTCAAGCCTTATCAGGCATATATTGCTCAAAAAAACTATCCTTTGGTGCGTGAGATAACGATAATCAGCAGAGAGACCCGCACAGGGCTGGGAAGTGGCTTTGTAGCCTTTGTAGCTGGAGAAAAAGGCCAGCGCATTATTCTAAAGGCAGGGCTTGTTCCAGTGACCATGCCGGTCAGGATTGTAGAAATTAATCGCCAACCACTATTTTAGCATTCAGATTGTCCGTAATTTCATTCTCCAATGTCGCATACAACAGAGTAATGAGGTATGGCATCGTGTTTGTTTACGTAACATCTAAACTTAAAATAAACTCATGAAAGAATTAATGAAACGAGCATGGAGCGGAGGGATAATGCTCTTATTCTTCATCGCTGCTGCTACACTCGCTGTTGCGCAGGAGCTGCCGGCTGATGCCGTGCCGGCGCGACAGCGCCGAGAACTCCTCGTACGGCTCCTCCACGATGCTCTGGAAGACCGCGCGCACGATCGCCGCTTCCGGCGTGACGCGCCAGATCTTGCGGCGGGTC